>CATLIJ010000029.1 GCA_949948825.1 uncultured Clostridiaceae bacterium | reverse complement strand
ACGGCAGCTGGAGCTGACCAATCAGGCAGTGGCAGATGTGGGAGGAGTTACGCCTGTGTTAATGCGCCCCTGCGGAGGTGTTACCAATGACGCGGGAATGGGAGTGGCTGGTGCGATTTCCATGCCGGCAGTTCTGTGGTCCATTGACACTCTTGACTGGAAGACAAGGGATGCAGCGGCAACCGTAACAGCAGTGTTAGATCATGTGAAGGACGGAGATATTATTTTGATGCATGATTTGTATGATACCACAGCAGATGCCAGTGATATTTTGATTCCCGAACTGATCAACAGGGGATATCAGCTGGTGACGGTCAGTGAGCTGGCATCCTACAGGGGTGGTATGATGCCAGGACAGTCTTATTATAAGTTTCGGCCGTGATTCATACAGTGCCAGGAATGTTATGGTTTTGGCATGGGAGATACAAATGGGGGAGAAGATTCTCCTCTCTGGATATGAAAGGGCAGATGACAAAAGTTGTCTGCTCTTTTCTCTTCTTGTCCGTCGAAGACGGGCAAGAAGATGCCCCCCCGTGAACAGTAACGGAATTTTAATAACATGAGACAGAACGGCATATTTTAAAAGCTTCCCTCATATTTTGGAAGTAGCCGGTTAGGTAAATGAGTGGAGGGGTAGGCTTGAACGACAATTATGTGGATGTAATGGAACAATATGGGGGAGAGACCCTTGAAATTCGCCGGGGCCGGGGCGCATGGATCTGTGAGCGTTCGGACGGGGTGAAGCTTTTAAAAGAATATCGCGGCAGCCTGAAACGTCTGGAATTTGAGGAGACGATTTTGAGAGAGCTGAAGAACCAGGGCATTCGTTCCGTGGATCAGTATGTAAGGAATAAAGCGGGAGAGCTGATCACTGCCGGGGAGGATGGGACAAAATATATTCTTAAGGACTGGTTTCTGGACCGGGAATGTAATTTAAAGGAGAGCAGGGAGATCCTGACAGCAGTTACCTGGATTGCACGGCTTCACCGGGCTTTCCGCCAGGTGATTTGGCAGAAGGAGTGGGATCTGGGTTCCATGCTGCCGCCAAAGCTGAGCGCAGAGATGCAGCGTCATACAAGGGAGATGAAAAGGGTAAGAACCTTTGTCAGCGGGAAACGGAAAAAAAGCGAGTTTGAGCTGTGTGTCATGGAGAATTTCGCGGAGTTTTATGAGCAGGCTTTAGAGGCTCAGAACGGGCTTGCTTCCCTGGAGGAAAAGCAGGATGAAAACCGGTTGTTTCTTTGTCATGGGGATTTGAACCAGCACCATGTTCTCATGGGAGCCGGGGATGTGGCTGTGATTGAATTTAATCAGATGCATCGAGGGAAGCAGATGGCGGATCTGTACCATTTTATGCGGAAGGTCATGGAAAAGCATGGATGGGATGAACAGCTGGGATTGGCCATGACAGAAGGATATAACCAGGTGCTGCCTATGGATGAGGAAGACAGGGCATGTCTGTATTATTTGTTTTTATATCCTGAGAAGTACTGGAAGCAGCTGAATTATTATTACAATGCCAACAAAGCCTGGACTCCGGCAAAAAATGTGGAGAAGCTTCGAAGCTTAAAAGATCAGCAAAAGGCAAGGGGGAGGTTCCTGGAAAAAATAAAAGGATAAGAGACTTTCTTTCAGAAACCTTTTGACGGGGGAGACATCTTATTATATAATAGAGACAACAGCAAGCATTTTTTATGCTTCTAATTAGTAATTCTGCCAGGGCGGCCCTGGCAGAGAGTATACAGGAGGGAGTATTTAGTTTATGAAGGATTACATGAAGATCTATCAGGAGTGGCTGTCTAATCCGTATTTTGATGAAGGGACCAAAGCGGAGCTGAAGGCGATTGCAGGAGATGAGAATGAGATCAAGGAAAGATTCTATATGGATCTGGAGTTTGGTACAGCAGGCCTGCGGGGAATTATTGGAGCTGGCATTAACCGGATGAATATTTACGTGGTGCGTCGGGCCACACAGGGTCTTGCCAATTACATTATCAAGCAGGGAGCCGCTTCCAGGGGAGTTGCCATTGCCTATGATTCCCGCCGGATGTCGCCGGAGTTTGCAGATGAGGCAGCCCGCACACTGGCAGCCAATGGAATCAAAGCTTATAAGTTCGAATCCCTGCGCCCCACGCCGGAGCTGTCCTTTGCAGTGCGGGAGCTGGGCTGTATTGCAGGCATCAATGTGACTGCAAGCCACAATCCGCCGGAGTACAATGGCTACAAGGTATATTGGGAGGACGGCGCACAGTTTACTCCGCCTCATGACAAGGGTGTGACTGAGGAGGTTCTGGCCATTGAAGATCTTTCCACGGTAAAAACCATGAGCGCTTCGGATGCCAAGGCAGCCGGACTTTATGATGTGATTGGCGCGGAGATTGATGATAAATATATTGCCAATGTAAAGGCTCAGGTAGTGAACCAGGATGCCATTGACAAGATGCAGGACAAGATTAAGATTGTATATACTCCTCTTCACGGCACGGGCAACATTCCGGTTCGCCGGGTGTTAAAGGAGATTGGATTTACTCATGTCCATGTGGTTCCTGAGCAGGAGCTGCCGGACGGCGAGTTCCCCACAGTCAGCTATCCCAATCCAGAAGCAGAGGAAGCTTTCGCACTGGGCCTTAAGATGGCAAAGGATATGGACGCGGACCTGGTGCTGGCCACAGACCCGGATGCAGACCGTCTTGGCGTGTATGTGAAGGACAGTAAGTCTGGTGAGTACAGATCTCTTACTGGCAATATGTCCGGCTCCCTGTTGTGTGAATATGTGCTGAGCCAGAAGGCGGCCCAGGGCGCGATTCCTGCGGACGGCGAAGTGGTGAAGTCCATTGTCAGCACCAATCTGATTGACGCGGTGGCAGCCTCCTATAACTGTAAGCTGGTGGAATGTCTGACTGGCTTTAAGTGGATTGGGCAGCAGATTCTCAAGGAGGAGAATACTGGCGTTGGCCATTATATGTTTGGTATGGAGGAAAGCTATGGCTGTCTGATTGGCACTTATGCCAGAGACAAGGATGCGGTTTCCGCCAGTGTGGCTCTGTGTGAGGCAGCAGCTTACTATAAGACCAAGGACATGACTCTGTGGGATGCTATGGTAGCTATGTATGAGAAGTATGGCTATTACAAGGATGCAGTGAAGTCCATCGGACTGTCCGGCATTGAGGGACTGGCTAAGATTCAGTCCATTATGGAGACTTTCCGGAAGGATACTCCAACCGGATTCGGGGATTACAAGGTGATTGCTGCCAGAGACTATAAGCTGGATACCATCAAGGATATGGCGACCGGAGAAGTGAAGCCTACAGGGCTGCCCTCTTCGAATGTGCTGTATTATGAGATGAATGACAATGCATGGCTGTGTATCCGTCCTTCTGGCACAGAGCCGAAGATTAAGTTTTATTATGGCATCAAGGGAAGCTCTCTTGAGGATGCAGATGCAAGATCAGCCGCTTTGGGGGATGCTTTGATGGAGGTTGTAAACCAGCTGCTGTAAAAAGTAAAACAAATAAGTAAGAGATGTATATGGGATTGCAGGAGAAGAATAAGGGAACGTGTTCAGACGCGTTTCCTTATTCTTTTCTTGCGGGTCTTCTTTTATCTGTTTTTCCGCATCAGGCGGGCATTGGATGGTTTCGGTCCGTGGAAGACGGGCAAGAAGATGATCTCCCCGTGAACCGTAAAATTCGACAGATTTCTCCATAGTTCTCCATGGTTGTGTACTTGCGTGGAGGATTAAAGTGTGTTACAATTTACCACGAAAACATCCATGCCAAGGGTGTAATGCTATGGCATTTTAGAGATATATGAAATCAGAACAACGGGATGTTATTAAAAAAGAGAGGGATCAGAGAATTATGGCAAATCTATCATATCAAAGTACCAGAGGCGGAGAAAAGGAGCTTACAGCTTCTATGGCTATATTAAAGGGACTGGCAGAGGACGGCGGCCTTTATATGCCGTCTGAAATACCAGAGCTGGAGGTTTCTCTCGAACACCTGGCTGGAATGTCCTATCAGGAGACTGCCTATGAAGTGATGAGGCTTTTTCTGACAGATTACACCGAGGAGGAGCTGAAGGATTGTATTGACCGTGCTTATGACAGTAAATTTGACACAGCAGACATTGCTCCTCTTAAGGAAGCGGACAAAGCCTGTTATCTGGAGCTGTTTCATGGCAGTACCATTGCTTTTAAGGATATGGCTTTATCCATTTTACCCTATCTGATGACGACTGCAGCAAAGAAGAATCAGGTGGAGAATGAGATTGTAATTCTGACCGCTACCTCCGGGGATACCGGGAAGGCAGCCATGGCTGGATTTGCAGATGTGCCAGGAACCCGGATTATTGTATTTTATCCAAAGGGGGGCGTAAGCAGAGTCCAGGAGCTGCAGATGGTGACACAAAAAGGGGACAATACGGCCGTAGTGGCCATTCATGGCAATTTTGACGATGCACAGACAGGAGTAAAGAAGATCTTCGGAGATTCGGAGTTTGGAAAACGTCTTGCCGCAAAAGGATTTCAGCTTTCCTCTGCCAATTCCATTAACATAGGAAGACTGGTGCCCCAGGTGGCTTATTATGTGTATGCTTATGGAAAAATGGTACAGAGTAAGAAAATAAAATGCGGAGACGAGATCAATGTGGCAGTACCCACAGGCAATTTCGGAAATATTCTGGCTGCTTATTTTGCCAAACAGATGGGGCTTCCCATCAAGACCCTGATCTGTGCCTCCAATGACAATAAGGTGCTGTATGATTTCTTCCGGACCGGGATTTATGATAAGAAGCGAGAGTTTATTCTTACCAGCTCTCCTTCTATGGATATTCTGATTTCCAGCAACCTGGAGCGTTTGATTTATCTGAGCGCAGGATGTGATGCCCAGGAGAATAAGAAGCGCATGGAGCAGTTGGGAGAAGCCGGAGCATATACTGTGACAGAGGACATGCGCCGGAGAATGGCAGACTTTTGGGGCGGATATGCCACCGAGGAGGAAAACCAGACAGAGATCAGACGGCTGTTTGAGAAGACCGGATATCTGATTGACACTCATACAGGGGTGGCTTCTGCAGTTTATCAGAAGTATGTGAAGGAGAGCGGAGATCTTACGCCTGTTGTGATTGCCTCCACAGCCAGTCCGTATAAGTTTTCTCACAGTGTGATGGCAGCTGTGTCCGGGAAGGCGGAGGAAGGGGATGAATTTGCATCCATTGACCAGATGAATCAGGTCTCCGGCGTGGCTATTCCCCGTGCTGTGGAGGAGATCCGCAATGCTCAGATCCGCCATACGCGGGAGTGTGACGGAAACCAGATGGAGGATATGGTGACCGAGATTTTGGGACTGTGACAAGCAACGAAAACAGATGGGAAAGATTGTGAAAAGTTACACTACACAAACCAGAGAAAATGGGGTATAATAGTGCATAATGGTACAGGCGGGACAACCAGCCTTAATTCCGGCAATCTGTCCCGGGGCTTGTGCCTCCCATAAGTGGGGACACATGGGAGTATAAAGGATGAAATGGAGGATTAGGAAATGTTAGTATCTGCAACAGAAATGCTCAAGAAAGCGAAAGCGGGACACTATGCAGTGGGACAGTTTAACATCAATAACCTGGAGTGGACCAAGTCGATTCTGGCTACAGCACAGGAGCTGAATTCCCCGGTAATTCTGGGTGTGTCTGAGGGCGCTGGCAAGTATATGACCGGATTCAAGACCGTGACAGCTATGGTGAAGGCCATGATCGAGGAGATGAATATTACCGTTCCGGTAGCTCTGCATCTGGATCATGGCACGTATGAGGGCTGCTATAAGTGCATTAAAGCAGGCTTTTCTTCCATTATGTTTGATGGCTCTCATTATCCCATTGAGGAGAACGTGGAGAAGACCAGGGAGCTGGTAAAGGTTGCCCATGCCATGGGTCTGTCCATTGAGGCAGAGGTTGGCTCCATCGGCGGCGAGGAAGACGGCGTGGTAGGCGCAGGTGAGTGTGCTGATCCCAATGAATGTAAGGCGATTGCAGATTTGGGCATTGATTTCCTGGCAGCAGGCATTGGCAATATTCATGGCAAATATCCGGAGAACTGGCAGGGACTTAGTTTTGACACTCTGGCTGCCATTCAGGAGAAGACCGGCGATATGCCTCTGGTGCTTCATGGCGGTACTGGTATTCCGGCTGATATGATTAAGAAAGCCATTGACCTTGGCGTGGCAAAGATTAATGTAAATACTGAGTGCCAGCTGTCCTTTGCAGCAGCTACCCGTGAGTACATTGAGGCTGGCAAGGACCAGCAGGGCAAGGGCTTTGATCCAAGAAAGCTTCTGGCTCCCGGTGCAGCAGCAATCAAGGAGACTGTGAAAGAGAAGATGGAGCTGTTTGGTTCTGTTGGAAAGGCATGATTTGATGTAAAAAACCGCCTGCTATGGTTAATAGCAGGCGGTTTTTTACCTGTTACCCTGAACATATTGCTTTGCCTGCAGTTCAAACAAATGAGCATACTGTTTTTGGCATTTCATCAATTCCTCATGGCTTCCCCATTCTGCCACAGTTCCCTTGTCCAATAAAATAATTTTATCTGACATTTTTGCACTGGACAGGCGGTGGGAGATTAGGATGGTGGTTTTTTCTTCTGACAAGGCAATGAATTTCTGGTACATTTCATATTCTGCGATTGGGTCCAGATTGGAGGCCGGTTCGTCAAAAATAAGAATCGGGGCATCATTAAAAAATCCTCTGGCAATGGCCACCTTCTGCCACTGGCCGCCGGACAGACCGCCGATTCCGTTTTTATCAAAATCTTTTGTCAGATAGGTATCACAACCCTTAGGCAAAGTGGGTTCCAGCTGATCCACGCCAGATTTTTCCATTGCCATACGAAGGCGCTCCTGATCCTGTATATGTTTCATATCACTCATTGCAATATTTTCTTTTAAGGTAAAGGCATATTGAGAATGATCCTGAAACACGATTCCAAACAATTCATAAATATTTTTTAATGCATAGGCAGAGGTATCTACCCCGTCAAACAGTATTTTTCCTTCCGTAGGCTTGTATAAATGGAGAATCAGTTTGATTAATGTGGATTTTCCAGTACCATTTAATCCTACCACAGCGATTTTTTCTCCTTGCTTTATGGTCAGGTTAATATGGCGTAATACAAAAGAGCCGCTGTCCGGATAGCAGAATCCCACATCTACCAGCTCAATTACCTTAGGAACACGCTGGCTGTATGGCTCGCCTTTAGAGACATCCACAGTGACGGTTTTGGCAGTAAAATCATGGAGTACATTGGAAAAGAGCTCCTCCTCATAGCTGTTTGCTATAATATGAAATACCACACCCAGATTGAAGCTGATGGAGCTGATAGTTCCGGTGTAAAGCTGCCATTGGCCTAACAACAGACGTTTCATAAAGACATCATAGGCAATAATCACCTGACAGGCAGCAATGGTTCCAAAAGACAGAACTGATGCAAGGCTTGTATGGATTAACTCCTTTTTCCTTAACTGATTTATCTTTTTGTGCCGGGAGTCCAGCAGATTCTCAAACCTGTGAATAAACGGCTGACTGGTTTGGAACAGCCGCAGCTCTCCTGCATATTTCCGGTTGGTGAGTAAATTTTCCAAATAATTGATTTTACGGTTTTCTTCCAGCTGCTGTTCATAAAAATCGTTCATCATGCCCCGGGTACGGATTTGAACCAATACATTTGGGGTGATTCCAGCGATAACCAGCAAACATACCCAAACATGATAATTTTTTAAAATCAGAAACAGACCAGTCAGGGTAATCATATGAGCCAGTAAATTCACTGGCGCTAAGACAAGATTGTCCCATCTTCTTCCAAGAGACCTTCGTACATTGTCTAAAGTGACAAAATAGTTTTTGCTGTCCACATAACGTAAATCTGTGGAAGAGGCAATTTCCACAATCAGGACATTAATATGTTTTTCCACAATTCCAACAGCAAAGTTGGATAAGTAGGTACGGAGTCCGCTGGTGAAATTTCCAAGGAAATTCACCAATCCCCCCATGACCAGAAGAACTGCCAGCCAATAGTAGTCTTTGATTTCACCAGAGCTGTTTACCAACAGGTTTAATACTTTTTCCATAAAGAACAGCGGCAAAATAGGCAGCACTGCTCCAAACAGGGCAATGACAATCAGCATGACCAGGTATTGGGGCGCAACCATCCATACTTTATGCAGAATAAAGCAATAATTTTTTGCTGTGCGGGTCAAACGTCCGGTGATCTTTTTTATGAAGCTTTTCATACTTTTGCTATTCCTTTTCTTCCCTTTCCGGACTCACAAAAGGTAATATTCCGCCAGTCTGCGGAAGAGCTTTTTCTGCATTTCACAGTAAGAGTAGAGACCATTCTCTTTTTTTGATGCTGTCAGAGTCTCTGCTTCTTGTTCGGACAAGTGGGAACAAGCGGAACACATTTTTTCCTGCTGGGTGGAGGGAGTATTTGCATATCCGCCAAAATACCCGCGGGCCTGGTCAGCTTTGCTCACCACATCTGCAATACACCCGCCGGAGCAGAAGCACTCAATTTCACAGTCTCTGCATTGTAAAATATTACCGGATTTTCTCTGACATAGATTTTTATAGGTTTCTGACTGGAAAATCTGTTCAAAGCTTTCCACATTTCCAAGCTTGATGTCTAATCCGGAACATGGAAAAATGTCTCCGGACGGAGCAACGGAAAATTCGCTTCCGCTTCCTCCGCAATAATTGCCAATGGAATTGCGAAGCAGCTTTTCAAAGACAAAATGAGTCAATCCTCCAAAGCTCTGTACCTTTTTTTCGTCCGCATATTTTAGGGCTTTGATCAGATAATCAATCTTTTCTTCCGGGGATAACCGGCTTTCCTCTTCTGTAATTTGTACAAAATTAAAACAGATTGGAATAGAGTAATCCAATTCTTCCTGTTTTTTGGAAATATAATCAATAAAGTCTGTTAATCTGGTCAATGTTTCTTCTGTACAAACCACAGATAAATTGAATTTGCATTTATGCTGTATCAAGTGGTTCATGTTTTGATCCACCACATCAAAGGAACCGGAGCCATTGGGGTAAACGCGGAAACGGTCATGGATCTCTTTTACTCCGTCCACACTCAAGCTGACAGAGACCTGATGTTCTGCCAGAAACCTTGCCCGCGAATCATCCATCAGTGTTCCGTTGGTGTTTATAATATAATTAATTTGAAGATCTTTGGACCGTTTGCTTTCTATGTAATCCATGCTTTTTTCTACCAGATCCCAATTTAAGAAAGGTTCTCCGCCAAAAAAGCGCACTGAGATTTTCTTTTTTTCATTTTTTTGAATGACAGATAAAAAGGAATCTATGGTTTTTTTTGCCACATCCCAGGTCATCTTCCGCTTTTGATTCCACACATCAGATACTCGTTCATAGCAATAGGAACACCGGAGATTACAGGCTTCGGTCACATTAAGACGCAGATGTTCCAGCATTTTTCCTTCTTTGATATATGTTTCATCTGGAATCCGATTGGATGGGGCAGGCTCCTCTCCGTCTATAAGAAAATGCTTTTGGATTAAATTGTCCAGAAATTCCTGCAGCTGGTCTCCTTCCACCTCCTGGCGGATCTTTTCGAGAGAATCCCCTGCTTTTAACATTTGGTATATTTCAACGGCTCCTTCATGGAGAACCAGATTATTTCCGTTTTTTGAATGGTAAAGGAGAGTTCCATGATCCGTTGAGATTTCCTGTAAATGATTTGAGAGATAATATGCCATAATGATTTGCCTTTCTTAAGTATTTTGGGAATATTGCCGGATTGACGATTCCCATTGGGCTTGCAGATCTGTTAAAGTAATCTTAGATTCCGTTTCCAGCACATCAAAAAAATCCCTGCGGATACTGGATCGTTTCAGAAGGCTCCAAATACGCCTGGATGTCAGTGTCTGAAATAGAAAATTCATAAAGCTGGCTGCCTGCATGTAAAATACATGCTGTATTTTGTCAAACATGCTCAGCTGAGAGATATAATTGATTTTCTCAGAATGAATCTCTGGAAACGAAATGAATGCTTCCTCCTTTAGTCCATAATTCAAATAGTCCATCCGGTATTTTTTGGAATAATATTCACACATGCCTTCTTCCATCCAAAACGGAAGGTAGTAGGCATATTGTCCAAACAATATGTGAATCAGCTCGTGCCGGATGGTGGGATAAAAGGACTTTGTATTATCTGATTGAAAATAGGATTCATAATCCATAATTAACAGTGTCCGGCTGTCAACAAAAGCGCTGATATCCGGCGGAACATGAAAATCTTTTTGAAGGCTTTCATATTCCTTTGGCGTGAGAAAAAGAATATACAATGGCTGCCGAAAAGCCAGCAGCTCTGTATGAAGCTCCTGTGCGATTTTTAAAATCTCAATTAAAATTTCCTGAACCGGCTCCTGTGTTCTGGCGGCATAGATGGCTGTGAGATTCTGATATGAAAAGGATTTTGTTTTCTTTTCAAATCGGTGCAGCCAGTGATTCAGAATGTCATAGGATTCACTTTCCCCATAGGCTTGATTATGAAGAAAGTGAATCCTGGTTAGCAAACGATAAAGCTTTTGTTCCTCCGGGTCTTCTGAATTTGGAGCCTGGGGAGTGATGCATTGGTCAATGATATGAATTACCTCTGATGTAGCTTCAATAACAGTATGGTTTCTTTCATGAAGAATCAGAAAGGTTCCATCTTTTTTGGATGGCGTCACCCATAGAAATTTTGACCGTATGATTTTCTCCAAAGAACACCTCACTTTTGTTTGTTTCTGTTAAGGGCAGCTTTCCTGCCTTTTTACAACGCATTAGCCAGGAATACAATTACAGTTCCCTTCTCCACAGTTACAATTATATCCTCCGCTGCTGCAGTTGCAGTTGCCTGTGCCGCAGTTGCAATTGGTTCCGTCCTGGCAGTTTGTTCCGGAACCGCAGTTGATTCCTTCCAAACAGGGACAGTTGCAATTGGTTGCTCCATCGGAGCTGCAGTTGCAGTTGCAATTTCCGTCGCCGCAATTGCAGTTGTTAAAAGAAAACAGGTTTTTCTGATTTAATGCCTGTTTTGCGTCTGAAAATGATATGTTTGTTATGTATTTGTGTTTCATGATGTCCTCCCTTTTTGTTGATTTTAAAAGAAAATTCAGCGAGCTACAACTTTTATAAGTATATTACCACATAATGGAATAATTTCATTGTATAACGAGACAAAACGATTGTCAATTTCTTTGTCAATTTTTTTTCGATTTTTTTAATGGGGTATTCAAAAGTAAAATACTGGGTTTTTCTCTTTTTTTTGAAAGAAAAATGTAATTGAATCAGAAAAGAAAACCTGCGAAACGACGTATTTTTAATGATCAGAGGCTGAAAAATAAAGCAGATTGACTAAAATAACAGAAACCTGAAAAAGTGCTTGCATTTTTCAGGCAGATGGTATATCTTAATAGGGAACAAAGGTGTTCTTTCCAGACAGTGAGAAAGGACACCTTTTCTGTTTATGCGGACTGGCATGCCCCGCAGGGCAGATGTTTGGATAAGCTGACAGGCTTTCGGGAGAGGAAGGAAAAAATTATGAGTGAGATTGTAAAGATAGCGGAAGTATTTGGAAAGAATGTGTTTAATGAGGCAGTGATGAAAGAGCGTCTGCCCAAAAGCGTATTTAAGAAAATGAAGAAAACCATTGAGGATGGAGCAGAGCTGGACCCGACTATTGCCAATGTGGTGGCTCATGCCATGAAGGAGTGGGCCATTGAGAGAGGCGCCACCCATTATACACACTGGTTTCAGCCCCTGACCGGCGTGACGGCAGAGAAGCACGATTCATTCATTTCCGCACCAGATGCAGAGGGAAGGGTGATTATGGAGTTTTCCGGCAAGGAGCTGATTAAGGGGGAGCCGGATGCATCGTCTTTTCCTTCCGGGGGCTTAAGAGCCACCTTTGAGGCCAGAGGATATACGGCCTGGGATTGTACTTCTCCGGCATTTTTAAGAGAAGATGCCATTGGGGTGACTCTTTGTATTCCCACTGCGTTTTGCTCTTACAAAGGGGAAGCTTTGGATCAAAAGACGCCGCTTCTCCGCTCCATGCAGGCGATTGATGCTCAGGCTTTGCGGATTATGCGGCTGTTCGGCAATCAGACGGCAAAGCGGGTGTGTCCGTCTGTGGGACCGGAGCAGGAGTATTTTCTGGTGGACCGGGCCAAATATCTTCAGAGAAAGGATTTGATCTATGCAGGCCGCACTTTGTTTGGGGCCATGCCGCCCAAGGGACAGGAGCTGGAGGATCACTACTTTGGCGCAATCCGGGAGCGGATTGGTTCTTACATGAAGGAGGTCAATGAGGAGCTTTGGAAGCTGGGGGTGACAGCAAAGACCCAGCATAATGAGGTGGCTCCGGCCCAGCATGAGCTGGCTCCTATTTATGACCAGGCTAATCTGGCGGTGGATCATAACCAGATGGTTATGGAAACGCTGAAAAAGGTGGCAGGACGCCATGGACTCACCTGTCTGCTTCACGAGAAGCCCTTTGCAGGGGTCAATGGTTCCGGAAAGCATAATAACTGGTCTCTGACTTCAGATGATGGAGTGAATCTGTTAAGTCCAGGGGAGACTCCTCATGAAAATATTCAGTTTTTGCTTGTATTGGCCTGCATTCTGAAGGCAGTGGATGTTCATGCAGATTTGCTTCGGGAATCTGCGGCAGATGTGGGAAATGATCACCGTCTGGGAGCTAATGAAGCGCCGCCAGCCATTATTTCGGTATTTTTGGGAGAACAGCTGGAGGATGTGATTGACCAGCTGTGCAGCACAGGAGAGGCCACTCATTCCAAAAAAGGCGGTACATTAAAAACCGGAGTGGCGACCCTTCCGGATTTGGATCAGGATGCTACAGACCGGAACCGCACTTCACCATTTGCCTTTACAGGAAATAAATTTGAGTTTCGTATGGTAGGATCTGCAGATTCCATTGCCCCGCCGAATGTGGTATTAAATACCATTGTGGCAGAAGCTTTCAAAGAGGCAGCAGATGAGCTGGAAAAGGCAGAGGACTTTGATATGGCAGTCCATGATCTGATTAAAAAGCTTCTTCAGGATCACCGGAGAGTGATTTTTAATGGAAATGGTTATTCAGACGCATGGGTGGAGGAGGCCGGGAAGAGAGGTCTTCCTAACATCCGCTCCATGGTGGAGGCAATTCCGGCTTTGACTACAGAAAAGGCAGTGAAGCTTTACGAGGAGTTTGGGGTATTTACCAGAGCAGAGCTGGAGTCCCGTGCTGAGGTGGAGTATGAGGCTTATTCCAAGGTGATTAATATAGAAGCAAAGACCATGATCGATATGGCAGGAAAACAGATTATTCCAGCAGCTATTAAGTATGCCACACAGCTGGCTGCTTCCATCAATGCAGTAAAGTCTGCCTGCCCGGAGGCGGATATCAGCGTTCAGACTGAGCTTCTTACAGAGACCTCGGATATGTTGTCAGACATGAAGGTGGCTTTGGCAGCTCTTACGGATGTGACAGAGAGCTGTTCAGCCATGGAGGATGGGAAGGCAAAGGCTCATGCTTATCACGATCAGGTGGTGCCGGCTATGGCTGCTCTCCGTACACCGGCAGACCGGCTGGAGATGATTGTGGATAAAGAATTGTGGCCGTTCCCAAGCTACGGAGATTTGATCTTTGAGGTGTAAGGCATTAAAGCAGGAATTTGACAGGCAGAACATATACAAATGTTCTGCCTGTTATGTCAGAGAAGTATTATCAAGTGTGTTTGTAAATTTTTCTAAAAATAAATAAAATTCAATGCAGAATGATAAATTTAACAAAAATCCCCACAGCTTGCTGTGAGGATTTAGATTGTGAAAACTAAAGAAACAAATTATACCTGCTAATGTGCGAAATAGCTGTAGCATGAACCAAAAAGTGTAGCAAAGGTACTTATAGACATTTCTGATTCCAAAAGCACTTGTTGAAAAGAGTATAAATCTCAGCGTACAGCTTCTAAATTCCCTGATTTCGTTCTATAAACATGATCACAAGAGACGTATTATGGCTTCAAAGTTCATGCTTTGATCACTTTGGAAGGATACATCACAGCGTTTGAGATCACGCCGGCCTCTGTAGACGACCGGGAAGACCTCCGTGATCTTTCGTTTTCGCCGGAGAGCATCGAGCAGTCTGACCGGAATATACGGGGTATCCGGAAAACTGCACGGAAAAGGACAGTGGTATGCGTATATAGAAGCACTGCAACAAAGCCTTTATCGCAAGCCGGAAAGGGAATGAATTTTGCAGCCAGAGGTGCAAGAACCAGTTTAATGTCTACAAATCGAGGGAAAAGAAAAAGGGGGAACAAAACAGATACCCGCTAAAAAATGCTTGCGGCACTTTGGAGATTGTGGTATATTAAACATAAAGAAGGACATCTGCGTCAACAGATGCCCAACAGGAGCTACCGATAGACGGTTAGTCCGATTAGTCAGTTACAGCTATAGCCGCATCCTTTGGTCGAGAGGGCGGCTATTTCTGTGTCTTGTTACTATCCTTACCGATAGAGTATCCTATTTCGAAGCAGGTCAAGCCAAAGCTCAACACCGCCATAAGTCCTAAAATATCCATTGGCTCAGCCCTCCTTTCTCCAGATTCCCTTGCGGGTTTCTATGTAATCGGAGGGTCACAGTCCCTCCGGAGAGGGCTAACCGCCTACCATCTTGGTAATCCCAGATAAATACTACCATAATTCGACAGGAAGTTCAATCTGATTTTCCCACGTCCAGTGAAAATTCCGGCAACATTTGTTGTAAAATTCCGCTATTGACATTATCTGCGTATCCTGCTTTCCGATAGATGGCAAGTATCAAAAGGCAGACAGACTCCTTTAAAATAGAGTTTGACCCCATAAAGCCCGGAAAGACCGGTTCTTCAGGCGCAGCCGCCAAAGCCGCCAAAACCGAAACCGACGCCCTCTCCGGCCTGAACTCCGAGATGGACAAGCTCCAGTCTGCTTACAAATCCCTCTGTGACATCAGGGACACCTATAACCAGAACGGGAAGATTACCGCAGACCAGTATCAGGAGCTTACAACCATGGGCTTCCTCTTCCTCTCGCAGCTTGTAGACGAGAACGGACAGCTTGGTTTAAATGCCAGCGCCTTCGAACGTCTCTCACAGGCCAAGCTCGAGGAAATGCAGATCCAGATGGCGTGGATAGCATCTTGTAAAATCCAAAATAATGGCATATAATGATAAAAACATTAAAAAACCATATATAAAATCAGAGAAGGTGATACATTTATGCCCAAATCTATAAATACCCTGCTGGAAGAATATATAAAAGTAATAAGCGAAATTTATGGACAGCATCTAAAATCTGTAATTTTATATGGTTCTTATGCTAGAGGCGATTTTAGAATAGATTCAGATATTGATATTATGATTCTGGTAGATTTGGAAGATTCAGAAATTGAACATCACCGTAAGCAGTTATCATGGAACACATATGACTTTAACGATACGCATAACTCTGACATTAAACCCATAACAAAAAATGATGCACATTTCAGAAAATGGCTTGGAGTTTATCCTTTTTACACCAATATACAAGCTGAAGGAGTTAAACTGTATGGAATCACATGAAAAGGGAACCGTTGGTGATTTAGCACGCTATCGCCTTGAGATAGCAAAGAAAGATTTACAAGCCGCCATCATTCTGATGAAAGAGCAGGAATACCGGGGTGCAAACAATCGGGCTTATTATGCCATTTACCACGCAATATCCGCTGTTCACGCATTAGATGAAAAATCATATAAACGCCATAAAGATACATTAGCTAACTTCAATAAAAACTATGTAAAAACTGAAATTTTTCCCAAGACTTTCGGTAGGAAAATTTCAGTTGCGGAAGAAATCCGCCATGCCAGCGATTATGATGATTTTTA
>CATLIJ010000028.1 GCA_949948825.1 uncultured Clostridiaceae bacterium | reverse complement strand
AAATCTGATTCCGGTTTGTCCGGAGATTCTTGGAGGGCTTGCCACGCCCCGGACACCGGCGGAGCGGGTGGGAGACCGGGTGCTGACGCAAAAAGGGGAGGATGTGACACAGGCCTATGAAAAGGGTGCCAGAGAGACTCTGGCCCTGGCACAGCTTTATGGGTGCAGTCTGGCTGTGTTAAAGGAGCGGAGTCCCTCCTGCGGCAGCGGCATGGTATATGATGGGATGTTTACGGGTACATTAAAAAAGGGAGATGGGGTGACAGCAGAGCTTTTAAAGGAACATGGAATCCGCGTGACAGGAGAAAGCACGATCCAGAAACGAGGAGTTTAAGACAAAAGGACATTGGTTTACCGGAAAATGAAAATGGTATATATAGACAAAAAAGAAATAATAATTTGTTGAAATTAACGATTGAACAATAGGGGTGCTTGTGCTATTGTATACTTGTAACTAACTTGTATACAATTTCAAGTAATGTGTGCAATAAAGAAAAAGGAGAAGAATCAAATGGATTACATCAAAAACTATTCTTTGGAGGGAAAAGTAGCGTGGATTACCGGCGCGTCTTATGGGATTGGCTTTTCGATTGCAAAGGCTATGGCAGAGGCTGGCGCAAAGATTGTGTTTAACGACATCCGCCAGGAGCTGGTGGATAAAGGAAGGGCAGCTTATGAGGCAGAGGGGATTCAGGCCCATGGCTATGTGTGTGATGTGACTGATGAAAACGCGGTGAAGGAGACTGTGGCAGCCATTGAGAAAGAGGTAGGCACTGTGGATATTCTGGTCAACAATGCAGGCATTATCAAACGGATTCCCATGATTGAAATGTCCGCGGCAGATTTCCGCCAGGTTATAGATGTGGATCTGAATGCTCCGTTTATTGTCTCAAAGGCAGTGATTCCGGCCATGATTCAAAAGGGCGGCGGGAAAATCATCAACATCTGCTCCATGATGTCCGAGTTTGGCCGTGAGACGGTTTCTGCTTATGCTGCGGCAAAGGGCGGCCTGAAGATGCTGACCCGGAATATTGCATCTGAGTACGGTGAGTACAACATTCAGTGCAATGGCATCGGACCAGGTTATATTGCCACTCCTCAGACAGCTCCTCTTCGGGAGAAGCAGCCAGATGGCTCCAGACATCCTTTTGATCAGTTTATTGTCTCCAAAACGCCGGCAGGCCGTTGGGGAGAGGCATCTGATTTGGGAGGACCTGCTGTATTTCTGGCATCTGCAGCATCCGATTTTGTCAATGGACAGATTTTATATGTAGACGGAGGCATCCAGGCTTATATTGGAAAGCAGCCGTCCTGACACATTAGGAGGATGGCATGGGAGATAAGTGCGGAAGGAACCGTGGGGATTATGTTTTTGAGACCCTGAAAAAGGAAATGCTGAACCTGGCGCTGAAACCAGGACAGGCAATCAGTGAAAATGAAATCTGCGCCCGTTTTGATGTTTCCCGGACTCCGGTCCGGGAGGCATTGCGCAGGCTCCAGGAGCAGGGATTTGTCCACACGGTTCCTTATTCCGGTACTTATGTGACCCGCCTGAACCTGGAAGACATTCGGCAGATGATTTATATGCGGGTGGCAGTGGAGCTGATGGTGATGCGGGATTTTATGAAGGCGGCAACTCCGTTTCAGATGGAGGAGATCCGTTATCAAATCCGCCTTCAGGATCTTTTGATCCAACAGCCGGATTTTGAGCCAGAACAATTTTATCAGATGGACCGACAGATGCATGCAGTCTGGTTTTCCGCGACAGGCAAGGAGAAGTTATGGAAATTTATTCAGGCCCAGCAGCTTCATTATACCCGTTTCCGTATGCTGGATTTTGTGACAGAGACTGATTTTACCCGCATTATCCGGGAACATACCCACTTGCTTTCCCTGCTGGAGCAGCAGAAGGAGGGGGAACTGGAGGAGGCGCTGAAAAGTCATCTGTATATCAGCATGACCCGGATGAAGCATGCTATAGAAGTAGAATATAAGGATTATTTTGAGCAATAGGATATGGGATCGCACAAGATATCATACGAAAAAAACCTTGAGCAATCAAGGTTTTTTTCTATGGAGACAACGGGATTCGAACCCGCGGTCTCTACGTTGCGAACGTAGCGCTTTCCCAGCTAAGCTATGTCCCCTGATATTTAATTTTACTGAAAAGTGCAATAAAAATCTCTGCCGCCTCGCGGCAGAGACACTGGAGACAACAGGGCTCGAACCTGCGACCCCATGCGTGTGATGCATGTGCTCTCCCAGCTGAGCTATGCCTCCGTAAATTATTCTACCACATATTTCAAAAAATGCAACTGTTTTTTTGGGAAATTTTGAAAAAAATTTTGATTGCAACTGTTCAGATACCGAAAGCTTGATTTGGAGAATTACAGTGTTTGCAATCACTGGTTTTAATATACAAAAAGAAAATGCGAAACTGAGTTGAATGGACAGAGAAAAAGGGGTATAATCAGGTGATACGGGTGATAAACAGGTCCGGAAAAAACAAAAGGAGAAATAAATATGAAGAAATTGCCGGTTTTAGGCTTTTATGGTTATTGGGTGATACTGACATATTTAAGCGTAATCGCAGCGGCTGCTGGTATTTATAATGCTTTCCAGGGAAACATTAAGGGGGCGGTGGTTTGTCTTATGGCTTCCGGGATCTGTGATATGTTTGATGGTTCGGTGGCAAGGACAGCGGACCGGACAGAGCGGGAGAAGGGGTTTGGCATACAGATTGATTCCCTGGCAGATATTGTTGGCTTTGGAATTTTGCCGGCAGTCATTGGATATGCGGTATTTACTGGATATTCTGTTCCGGGATATGGTTATTTCGGAGCAGCCCGGATTGTGATGATTGTTTCGGTTTATGTTCTGGCAGCCCTTATTCGGCTTGCTTATTATAATGTCACAGAAGCAGAGCTGCAGAGCAGGAATGAAAAACGCAAATATTATGAAGGACTTCCGGTTACAAGTGTTGCCCTCATTGTTCCCATGGTTTATTCCATGTGTGCTTTTTGCAATTTTCCTCTGTGGAGGGTTTACAATAAATTGCTTTTGCTGCTTTCCCTTGGATTTGTGTTAAAGGTAAGGATACCAAAGCTTAAGCTTCGGTATCTGATTGGCCTTTGTCCGGTTGGGCTTTCGATTGTGATTTATATTTTATTGTTAAAGGGGTTTTGATTTGATGAATTGTGAAACGCATTATAAAACCGTGGATATTTCCTGTAAGGACAGCTGGACTGTGAATTTTCTGTATCGCACAATGGCTGGGAGAATTGTGCTGAAGCTTTTGACAAAACCTGCGGTTTCCAGATTAGGAGGTTTTGTGATGAACAGCAGAATATCTGCTTTGTGGATACCAGTATTTTTAAAAAGTTCCTCCATTTGTATGGAGGATTATAAAAAAGAAAAATACCGCTCTTTTAATCATTTTTTTACAAGGGAAGCAAGGGAAGGAGCACGGCAGTTTTCAGAAAATCCTTCTCATGTGACTGCGCCCTGCGATGGCAAGCTGACGGCTTATCAGTTGGCAGGAAGCCATATGTTCCGAATTAAAAATTCGGTGTATGATTTGAAACAGCTTTTGATGGACCCGGATCTTGCCGAAGAATTTTTTGATGGAACGTGCCTGATTTTCCGGCTGACACCAGATGATTATCATAGGTATTGTTACATAGATAAAGGGCGGATTGTCTCTGTCAGAAAACTCCAGGGCATTCTTCATACAGTTCGTCCCATTGCTCTTGGGAAATATTGTGTATATGCTCAGAATGCAAGAGAATATACTGTGATGGAGACGGAAAATTTCGGAAAGGTGATTCAGATGGAAATTGGCGCTCTTTTGATCGGGCGTATCAAAAATCACAGAATAAAAGGAATGTTTTGCCGGGGACAGGAAAAGGGGAGGTTTGAATTTGGCGGCTCCACGGTTCTTCTGCTGTTTCAGAAGGATGCCATAAGAGTAGAAAAGGAGATCCTGGAAAATACGAGGAAACACAAGGAAACCATTGTCCGGATGGGCAATAAAATAGGGGAAAACCATAGTTGAGAAAAGGAGAGAAGGAATGGAGCAGAAAAAGGATTTCCTCATTAATTTTTTATATTGGAGTGTTATTGTTATATGTATTTATCTTGTTTTTGAGTACCTCCTTCCAGTGCTGTTTCCTTTTGTGGCAGCGTATGCAGTGGCTTATATTCTGGATAAACCGGCCCGCTATATCGGGGGAGAGAGCAAATGGAAAAGAACAGCAGCTTCCCTTCTGCTTGCAGCGGCATTTTTTATGATTCTTGGAGGAATTGCTGTGTGGTGCGGAGTATGGATTTTTACTGGAATCCGGCAGATGGTTTCTTTTTTTCCGGCAATTTTCCAGAATTTTGTTTTTCCGGTTTTGGATGAATGGTTTACATGGGTGGGAGAGCGGTTTCCTTTGGGTGATCCTTCTGCCCTGGAGTTTTTGAATATTAGCTTTGACAGTATCCTGAACGGGTTGAAGGAGGGGCTGATTTTTCTTTCCAATGTGGTGGTTCCTGCGGCGGCTGGGGTTCCAGGTATATTTATGAATCTGGTTATTATGATTATTGCAACCGTTTTTCTTACCATGGATTTTAAGCAGGCCAATGAATTCCTTTTAAGGCAGATACCGGAAAAACAGCGGCTTCTTTTATATGAGGCAAAGGGATATTTTGGAAAAACCATGTTAAAATGTATGGTTTCCTATGTGCTGATTTTTTTTGTTACTTTTTTGGAGCTTTGGGCAGGTCTGGCGTTTTTAAAAATTCCATATGCCAGAATGATTGCTGTGGTTATTGCAGCGCTGGATATTCTTCCGGTTCTTGGCACAGGAAGCGTTTTGATTCCATGGGGAATTTTTGCTGCTGTCAATGGCAATGGAAAGATGGCGTCAGGAATCCTGATTTTGTATCTTGTAATTACAGTGATCCGGAATATTCTTGAGCCAAAGCTGGTCGGGCAGCAGGTGGGACTCCCTCCGGTTTTGACGCTGGCAGGAATGCTGTTGGGACTAAAGCTTGCAGGATTTACGGGAATGCTGGGTTTTCCGTTTTTGATGGCGTTTGTGAAGCACTTGAATGATAAGGGGATCATTCATTGGATTCGGTAAGGATTTGTTATGGTTCATGTACAGATGGCATTTCGTTAAGAGATGACAGAATGTCCTAAAGAGAAGAACAGGAGAGTTTTATGGATTTATATTTGTATATTATATTTCTTGCAATCAGTTTTATTGCTTCGGTAGTGGGGGCGATCTGCGGAATCGGCGGCGGAGTGCTGATGAAGCCTTTGCTGGATACCTTTGGAGTCTTAAGCGTGTCAGCAGTGAGCTTTTTGTCTGGCTGTACGGTACTGTCCATGTCCTGTTATTCTGTGGTAAAGGCAAAGCTTGGCAGGGATTCTCTGGTGGAGGGGAAGACAGGAACTCCCCTTGCGGTTGGAGCAGCCATTGGCGGTGTGGCGGGAAAGATGATGTTCCAATTTCTGATGGATTTATCTTCTGATCCAGACCGGGTGGGGGCAGTTCAGGCTGCCTGTCTTTTGGTGATTACCTTTGGCACAATGATTTACACCCTGAAAAAAGACAAGATCCGTACTTATCAGGTAACAAACCTTTTTGCCTGTGTTGCGATTGGATTTGCTCTTGGAATTTGTTCTTCTTTCCTGGGAATCGGCGGGGGTCCGATTAATCTTGTGGTGCTTTACTTCTTTTTCTCCATGGAGACAAAAACAGCAGCCCAAAATTCCTTGTATATTATTTTGTTCTCACAGATTACCAGCCTTCTGAATACGCTGGCAGCTGGAACTATGCCGGAGTTTCAGGCAGGCCTTTTGGTGCTGATGGTACTTGGCGGTATATTGGGAGGGGCAGCAGGGCGGAGCATTAACAAAAAAATTGATGCTCAGATGGTAAACCGTCTGTTTATTGGGCTGATGGTTATGATTCTTTTTGTGTGTATTTACAACATTTATCAGTTCCTGTAGGGATGTTCCTTATGTGAAGGGCTGGCAAAAATCTGTGATTCATGGCAGATTTTTGCCGGCTTTTTTTGGCGCAAAAGCTATATTCGGGGTTTTCCGCAACTTTCTCTTGTGGCCAGATGAAACGGAAGCTGCAGCTTCATAGGAAGCGTATGTCCTCCGTTAATGCGGTCAATCAAGGTTTTTGCCGCCATTTTTCCCATTTCTTCCACTGGAATATGTACGGTTGTCAGCATAGGAGAAAGGTACTGGGCCATATCAATATCATCAATGCTGATGACAGAGATGTCTCTTGGAATTTTTAATTTCCGGTCTTTGATGGCGCGGAGCGCGCCTATGGCTGTAATGTCATTGCCGCAGAAAATTGCGGTTAGCTTTGGCTGCTGCTCCAACAGCTTCTGTGCGCCCTTATAGCCTCCGTTGGAGGAAAAGGGAATGGTTGCCACATAGGAGCTGTCAAAGGGAAGCTGATGCTGCTCCATACAGGAACGGTATGCCTGATAACGGTTTTCGGAAATAGTCTCTCCCACATAGCCGATATGTTTATGTCCAAGATGAATCAGATGCTCCAGGGCGCAGAAGGTAGCTTCATAACCATCGCAGAGAATCTGGTCAAAGTTTGCGTCAATCCGGTTTAAGCCAGTGTAGGCAACATAATGGAAATGCTGCTTTAACAGCTTCAGAGTTGCTTTGTCACAGCGCCCCAGGATTACAATACCATTTACATCATGTTCCATAATGAGACGAAATGTCTCTGGTCTGGTGATGTCAAGAGGGGTAAAGGACAGCTTTAAGATATAGTTTTGTTTGTAAGCTTCAATTTCCACACTTTTGGCCAGAGAGGAGAAAAAGGGGTCGTCCGGTGCATTGGGAGTGCGGGCAAACAGGCAGGCAAGAGAATGAGTGTTTGCCTTTGTCCCGGACTGACCTCGTTTCAGATTTTGGGCAGAAGAGTTGGGAGTATATCCGGTACGCCGGACAATCTCCCATATGCGGTCGCGGACCTCCTGTCTGGCAACCTGAGTGTTTGCGTTATTGATTACTCTGGATACAGTGGAAACTGAAACTCCTGCTTCTTTGGCAATTTCTTTTAAGGTCATAGAGATTTCCTCCTTTTTTGTACAGGTAATAGAATAAATATTGATTTTATTATATCACGTTTCCACAAAAAGGCAAACGTTTGTGTAAATAATATATTGTTTTTTGTTGTAGAAAATGTTAGTATTAAGACGCGAAAAGATAGTGATTATAGGTGAAAATGATGCAAGATGGATTGCCTGAAGAAAGTGACAGGCAGATGAAGAGAGCTGGAGAAGGAAGGGGAGAGGGACTGGCAGGTGAAGAGAAGAAAAGAGAAGGAGGGGTGACAGACCGACAGGTGGAGAGAGGGAAAAAAGAGGAAAACAGCCAGGAAAAAGAAATAAAGTGATAGAAAGCGGGATAGAAAGACAAATAATAAACAGAAAAGAGGAGGATTTTGAAAATGAAGAGATTGGCAGCGGTTGGATTGGCAGTGGCTTTGTGTGCAGGTGTTTTGAGTGGGTGCGGGAAGTCAGAGAGTACGGAGGGAAAGTATTCCCTGACCGTTTCCGGAAGTGGCGGAAGCCTGAATTATCATCCGATTTATATTGCCCAGGAGGAGGGGTGGTTTGCAGAAGAGAATCTGGAGATTGAGGAGGTCCTCTTTACCAATGGTCCGGTACAGATGGAGTCATTGTCTTCCGATGGATGGGATATCGGGTGTACAGGAGTGGGCGGCGTGTTTGCCGGTGTGCTTGGGTATGATGCAAAGGTTCTTGGTTCCAGCAATACGGATGATGGTACCCAGTATATTTTTGCGAGAAATGATTCGGATATTGTGGCTGCAGGGAAGGGCCATCATTCCCTGAATGGAGAAATTTACGGAAGTGCGGAAACCTGGAAAGGAAAATCCATTCTTTGCAATACAGGAAGTGTGACTCAGTATGTGCTGATTAAAATGCTGGAGGGTTTTGGACTGACCCAGGAGGATGTGGAATTTGTTGCCATGGACCCTGCCACTGCATACAGCGCCTTTCTTGCAGGCGAGGGGGATGCATGTGTGCTGACCGGGGCAGGCGGCACCTTTAAGATGCTGGAGAAAAGCGATGAATATACAGCAGTGGCAAGCGGCCCGCTGGTGGATTCCGGCCTGATGTGCAGCTTTGTTGCCAATAAGAACAGCTATGCAGATGCAAAAAAGTATGAAGCCATGAAGGTGTTTATGAAGGTTTATTTTAAGTCCATGGACTGGATGAAGGAAAATCCGGAAAAGGCAGTGCAGTACTGTGTGGATATGAGCGATGAAAACGGAAGCAGTATGGAAGCAGAGGTTGCAGAGAAATATATTCAGGCAGACCGGTATTACACCCTGGAGGAGGCGGTTGCCATGATGGAGGATCTGGCGGAAGGTTCTGACATGACAGTGATGGACAAGAATCTGGCAGGGGTTCTGGACTTTTTCATCTCAGTTGGAAATTATGCTGAAGGGGATGATGAGAAGTTTAAGGGACATGTGGACAATAAGCTTTTGAAGGAAGTGCTGGGGGCATCCAGGTAACAGACCAGGCTATATGTGTGATGCTGCGTCAGCAGTCAGGCGCATGAAACTAACAAGAAATTTACATGGGAATGGAAGTCAAATGCTCGTGCAGGTACGGCACTTGGCTCATTGCTCGCGGAAATAAAAATAAGAGAAAGAGGAGGCGGCTGGTATGAGTGAGAGACAAGATCTGGAAGCAAGGCTGCAGTCCTGGCGTCAGAATCAGAAAAAGGAAACAATGGAGTATGTGTTGTTAAGCGGGGCAGGGATTCTCACAGTTCTGCTTGTGTGGCAGGCAGTGGTGATGACCGGAATGGTGAATGAAAGGGTGCTTCCAGCGCCCACCACCATTTTGGAGACCCTGATCTTTAAGCTGGGGAACAAAGCGCCGGATGGAAATGTGCTGAGCGTCAATATTTTGGCTTCTCTTCAGGTGGCTTTGTCTGGTTTTTTGTCAGCCATTGTCATCGGAGTTCCTTTGGGGCTGGTGATGGGCTGGTGGACTTATGCAGACCGTTTTATCCGTCCGATTTTTGAGCTGGTGCGCCCGGTTCCGCCCATTGCATGGATTCCCCTGGTGGTGGTGTGGATGGGAGTGGGGCTGCAGGCAAAGGCATTGATTATCTTTTTTACTGCCTTTGTTCCCTGTGTGATTAATTCCTACACTGGAATCAAGCTGACCAGCAAAACCTTAATTGATGTGTCCCGGACTTTTGGAGCGCCGAATTATGAGATTTTCCGGAAGGTTGGGGTTCCCTCTGCCCTTCCCATGGTTTTTGCCGGCATCCGGGTGGCTCTTGGCAATTCCTGGTCTACCCTGGTTGCCGCGGAGATGCTTGCAGCAAGCGCAGGCCTTGGCTATATGATTCAGATTGGACGCACTGTGGCAAGGCCGGATATTGTGATTGTGGGAATGGTGGTGATTGGCGCAATCGGAGCAGGATTGTCTTTGATTTTATCCCGTGCGGAGAAATATTTCCTTCGCTGGAAAATCAATCGTTAGGAGGATGTGACAATGGAACGAATGAATGGAGAACCAAAAGCCCTCCGCAATGTTCTGTATTGGGGACTGCCGGTTCTGGCAATCGGGCTGATTGCCATAGGATGGATTGCATTTTCAGGCTCCAATCCGGATTTGATGCCCTCCCCTGCTGCTGTGTGGAGCCGTTTTATAAAAACCTTTACCAAGCCTATTGCAAAGACCACTTTGATTGGACATGCATGGGCCAGCTTAAAGAGAGTGCTTCTGGCATTAATGGCAGCATGGGCCTTTGGTATTTCTTTTGGCATTTTGATTGGCTGGAACAAAAAGGCGCGGGCGTTTTTTGGAAGCATTTTTGAAGTCATCCGGCCCATTCCCCCCATCGCATGGATTCCAATTATTATCATGTGGTTTGGGATTGGGGAATTTCCGAAAATTCTGCTGGTATTTATTGGAACTTTTGTTCCTCTGGTGATCAATACCTCCACTGGAATTGAGATGGTGGACCGGATCAACATTCAGGTGGGGCAAATCTTTGGCGGAAACAGCAGTCAGATTTTAAAGGATATTGTGATTCCTACTGCACTGCCTTCTATTTTTGCTGGTATCCGCACTTCGGTAAGCTCTGGCTGGACCACAGTGCTGGCAGCTGAAATGCTGGGGGCCAATGCAGGTCTGGGCTCCCTGGTCACAAGGGGATGGCAGGGAAGCGATCTGTCTCTGGTTATGGTGGCAGTCATTACCATCGCTGTCATCGGCGCGTTGTTGTCTGTTATTTTGCAAAAGCTTGAGAAGGTGGTGTGTCCATGGAACCATTAAAGAAACGGATGGAAGTAAAGAAGATCACAAAAACGTTCTTTGGAAAAAAGGGGTATTTCACAGCCATTGAGGAGGTCAGCCTGGATGTGTATGACGGAGAGTTTCTGGTGATTTTAGGGCCAGGACGCTGCGGAAAAACGGTTCTTTTAAATATTATGTCTGGTTTGGAGGAACCCACATCTGGCTCTGTTTTCTATAACGGAGAGGAATGGAAGGGGCTGAATCCGGAGATTGGCATGGTTTTTCAGAAGCTTGCCTTAATGCCCTTTAAGACAGTCATGGAAAACGTGGAACTGGGACTGAAATTTGGAGGAATGGACAAGGGAAAACGGAGAGAGCTTGCCAGATATTATATTGAGCTGGTGGGATTGGCAGGATTTGAGAATTATTATCCAAAGCAGCTTTCCGGCGGAATGCAGCAGCGGGTGGGCATTGCCAGGGCCTATGCAGTGAATCCGAAGCTTCTGATTATGGATGAGCCTTTTGGAAAGCTGGATGCACAGACCAGGTACCAGATGCAGGAGGATCTTCTGAAAATATGGGAAAAGGAACGGCGGACCGTTATTTTTGTTACCAACAATATTGAGGAGGCTTGTTATCTGGGGGACCGGATTATTCTCCTTAGCGATTGTCCGGCAAAGGTAAAGGAGGTCTATCCCATGGATCTGCCCAGGCCGAGAGATATGGTAAGCAAAGAATTTCTGCATCTGCGCACCATGATTTCGGACAATACGGATTTATCAATCTGATGGAGAACAAGGAGGTAGCTATGCCGACAGAGGATAACAGACCGATAAAGGTGGAAGTGAAAAATCTCACAAAGCGATTTGGAGATCTTCTGGTTCTGGATCATATGTCTTTCAACATCCGGAAAGGGGAATTTGTCTGTGTGGTAGGCCCTACAGGATGCGGTAAAAGTACATTTTTAAATTGCCTTACCAGAATCCACATGCCAAGCGAGGGGGATTTGTATATTGACGGGGTTCCGGCTGACCCGAAGAAGCACAATATTTCTTTTGTATTTCAGGAACCCAGCGCCCTTCCCTGGCTGACTGTGGCAGATAATATTGCATATGGACTGAAAATCAAGCGTCTTCCCAAAGAGGAGACAGAGCAGAGAGTGAATCAGATTCTGGATTTGATGGGACTTCAGGAATTTCGGAATGCCTATCCAGGGGAGCTGTCTGTGTCTGCGGAGCAGCGGATTATTATTGGGCGGTCCTTTGCCATGAAGCCGGATCTGCTTTTAATGGATGAGCCTTATGGACAGATGGATGTGAAGATGCGTTTTTATCTGGAGGATGAGGTGATCCGGCTTTGGAAGGAGTTAGGGAGTACGGTGATTTTTATTACTCATAATATTGAGGAAGCAGTTTATCTGGCGGAAAAGGTTTTGATCCTGACCAATAAGCCAGCAAAAATTAAGGAGGAGATTGTGATTGATCTGCCCCGGCCAAGGGATATTACGGATTCCCGGTTTATTGCGTACCGGAATGATATAACGGATAAGATTAAGTGGTGGTGAGCAAAAAGAGAAGGACAGGAGGAAGGACAGATGAAGGTTTTGTGTATTGAGAAGCCGGGGAGGCTGGAGATAAAGGAGCTTGAAAGGCCGCAGGCTGTGCCTGGACAGGCGGTGGTTCGGATTGAATTGTGTGGGATCTGTGGTTCGGATGTGACGGCTTACCGGGGAGTGAATCCTACCATGCGGTATCCGATTCAGGGACTGGGGCATGAGGGCGTGGGGGTTATTGAGGAGATTGGTGAGAATGACAAGGGCTTAAAAGTGGGAGACCGGGTGGCTCTGGAGCCATATGTGCCTTGTAATCATTGTCATATGTGTGCCGAGGGGCGGTTTAACAATTGTGCGGATATTCGGGTGTGCGGGGTACATAAGGATGGCATGATGGCAGAGTATTTCCTTCATCCCATACAGCTTCTTTATAAGCTGCCGGATGACCTTAGCTTTCGTCACGGGGCTTTGGCGGAGCCTTTTACCATTGGACTTCATGCCGCTTCCAGAGCAAGGGTGAAGGCAGGGGAGCATGTGGTGATTTTTGGGGCAGGTGTAATTGGCCTGATGGCTGCTTTTGCGTCTTTGAATTATGGGGCGGTTCCGATTGTGGTTGATGTGCTGGAGGAACGTCTGAGTTATGCCAAGGAGCATGGGATTCCTTATGTGTTCCATTCCCAATCCGGGAATCTTGTGGAATATTTGAAAGAGGTTACAAAGGGAAAGCTTCCAGAGGCTATGATTGACTGTACCGGCGCTCCGGTGATTTTAGAGCAAATGCATGAGTATGTATGTCATGGAGGAAGAATTGCTCTGGTGGGATGGCCCCACAATCCGGTAGCTTTGAATACTGTGCGTCTGATGCAGAAGGAAATTGATATTTGCCCTTCCAGAAATTCCAATGGAAAATTCCCTGAGGCGATTCAGTTGATTCAGGATCACAAGATTCCCGCAGAGGCGTTTATTACCAGGATGGTAAAAATGGGCCAGGTGGAGGAGACGATTCAGGATATGATTCAGAGGCCGTCGGATTATTTGAAGGTGATTGTGGAGATTGGAGAGGAGTAAATCCATGCTTACAACAAGCAGCGAAATGATGAAAAAGGCTTTGGATGGCAATTATGCGGTTCCGGCTATCAATACCCAGGGGGGAACCTATGATATCATCCGTGCCGTTTGTATGGCAGCGGAAGAGCTTTGCTCTCCTGTGATTCTGGCCCACTATGTCAGTACCGGGGAATATTCTGGCCATGACTGGTTTTATGAGACTGCCAGATGGATGGCAGAAAAGGTGTCTGTTCCAGTGGCAATCCATTTGGATCACGGGGACAGCTTTGAGCGGTGTATGGAAATGCTGCAGATTGGCTTTACGTCCATTATGTTTGATGGCTCTCACCTGCCCATAGAGGAAAATGCGGCAAAAACAGAGGAGGTGGCAAAGGTCTGTCGGGTTTTTGGGGTTCCCCTGGAGGCGGAAATCGGGGAGCTGGCCCGTCTGGATGATCAGGGATGCCAGTTGGGAGCCTCCAATATTGCGGACCCGGAGGCAGTGAAGCAATATCTGTCCCTCTGCAGGCCGGATTCTCTGGCAATCGGAATCGGAAATGCCCATGGGTTTTATAAAGGGCCAGCGGAGATTCATGTGGAGGTGCTGGAGCAGTGCAGAAGGTTTACCGACATTCCCTTTGTGCTTCACGGGTGTACCGGAATGGATGAGGGGCTGGTAAAGCGGGCTGTCGGAAGCGGTGTGGCAAAGATTAATTTTGGAACACAGGTACGTTGTAATTATATTCAATATTTGAAAGAGGGGCTGGCAGCCAATCAGGATGAGGGACATGCATGGAAACTGTCCTCCTATGCAGAATCCCGTTTGAGGGAGGATATCAGGGAAATCATCCGTCTGGCAGGCTCGGAGGGAAGGGCATAATGGCGCTTGTAGCTTTAAAACCGGTTTTGGATGCTGCCCGTTGGTGTCATTACGGACAGGGCGCTTTTAATGTGAATGGGGTGTCCTGGGCAAAGGCAGTGATTGAGGTGCATGAAATGTTCCGTTCTCCGGCGGTTTTGCAGGGAGCGGATTTGGCTAACGGATTCATGGGCGGGTGTACGGATTTTGTCCATGCTACTTTGGAGGATAAGAGGAGAGGAGCGAAACGGATCGGGGAGGCAGTGAGAACCTATGGGGAAAAGGCTTCCATTCCTGTTGTTCTCCATTTGGACCATGGAAAGGATTTTGAATCCTGTAAAGCAGCTATTGACGGAGGTTATACTTCGGTTATGATTGACGGATCTTCTCTTCCTTTTGAGGAAAATGTGGATCTAACCCGCGAGGTGATAAAGTATGCCCACGGGCGGGGCGTCAGTGTGGAGGGAGAGCTTGGGGTTTTGGCCGGAGTGGAGGACCATGTGTTTGCGGCAGATTCCACTTATACAAACCCATTAAAGGCCATTGAATTTTTTAAAAAAACAAAAGTGGATGCTCTGGCAATTTCTTACGGAACCATGCATGGAGCTTCCAAAGGGAAGGATGTAAAGCTTCGGAGCCAGATTCCAGGCGCTATCCGGGAATGTATGAACCATGAGGGAATTGACGGAGCTCTGGTGTCCCATGGCTCTTCTACGGTCCCGGCTTATATTGTAGATGAAATCAATGGTCTGGGAGGAGAGCTGAAAAATGCCCATGGTATTTCGATTCAGGAATTAAAGGAAGCCATTGCATGTGGAATCAATAAAATCAATGTGGATACGGACATCCGTCTGGCAGTGACAAGAAATTTAAAGGAATTGTTCCAGGCCGGAAAAACCCTTCAGACCAGCCCATGGGTGGGGGAGATTTACAGGCTGCTGGAGGAAAACCGGGACAAGTTTGATCCCAGAATATTTCTCACTCCGATTATGGACACAGTTATGTTTGGAACGATTCCAAACCCGGAGGTGGCGGGGATTGTTGACTGTATTGAGCGGGGAGTAAAGGAGGCAGTGGGAACCTTGATTGTTCAGTTTGGGTCTTATGGAAAAGCTCCCCTTGTAGCGGGCAGAACTTTGGAGGAAATGAGGGAATTTTACAGAGAAAATGAAAAATAATGTGTTAGTGGTTCATGGAGGCGGTCCTACCGCAGTTATGAATGCCTCTTTATATGGAGTGATTCAGGAGGCCGGAAATCATCCGGAGATTCAGGCGGTTTATGGCGCCATTGGAGGGATGGAGGGAATTTTAAAGGAAAAGCTGGTAAATCTGCGGGAATTTAAGGAGGAACGTCTGTCTCTTCTTCTTCAGACCCCTGGCAGCGCCATTGGCTCTTCCCGATATCCCATAACCCAGGAGGAGTATGAGCGCATTCCGGCAATTTTGGAGAAATATGAGATCCGATATCTTTTGCCAAACGGCGGAAACGGGACCATGGATACCTGCGGGAAAATCTATGACGCCTGTGTAAAGGCAGGCTATGACCGGATTCGGGTGGCAGGGATTCCCAAGACCATAGACAATGATATTGCCATTACGGATCACACGCCAGGTTTTGGCAGCGCGGCCCGGTATCTGGCGGCTTCTGTAAAAGAGGTGGCTCAGGATGTGAAGGCTCTTCCCATTCATGTGTGCGTGATTGAGGCTTTGGGGAGAAATGCCGGATGGATTGCAGCCTCCTCTGCCCTTGCCAGAGAAAAAGCAGGAGACGCGCCTCATTTGATTTACACGCCGGAGCGTCCGTTTCACGAAGAGGAATTTTTAGAGGACGTGAAAAAATTATATGACCGTTTGGGCGGTGTGGTGGTTGTGGCAAGTGAAGGTTTAAAGAGAGAGGACGGGGAGCCTGTGGTGGAACCGATCTTTAAGACAGACCGGGCCGTGTATTATGGAGATGTGAGCGCCTATCTGGCCAATCTGGTGGTCAGGCGGCTGGGCATTAAAGCGAGAAGCGAGAAGCCGGGGCTTTGCGGCAGGGCGTCTGTGGCATGGCAGTCGCCGGTGGATCAAAGGGAAGCCGTGCTTGCAGGCCGGGAGGCCCTGAAGCTGGCGGTGAAAGGGCATACCGGAGTGATGGTTGGATTTTTGCGGAAAGAGACGGGAGATGGCTCTTATGAGATGGAGATGACCGGGATTCCCATTGAGAAGGTAATGCTTTTGGAGAAGACTCTGCCGGAAAGCTATATCAATGACAGGGGAAATGATGTGACGGAAGCATTTGTGAAATGGTGCCGTCCTCTGATTGGAGAGGAGCTGCCGGAGTTTGTGGATTTTAAGTAACAGATCAGAAGGGCAAGAAGATGCCCCGTCTGAACTGTTGCGATTTTAAAGGATTGTGAC
>CATLIJ010000027.1 GCA_949948825.1 uncultured Clostridiaceae bacterium | reverse complement strand
AGATCTTCCGCTCTGTAAAGCGTTTGGACAGTTCATTGGCTGTCACCATCAAAATCAGCCCCACCACTGAGCGCAGCAGTCCTACTGCTGTGGAAAAGCTGTACTGCCGGCTGATCAGACCCATGCGGTACACATAAGTATCCAGCACATCCCCGGTCTTGTAAACCATAGGCGAATACAAGTTGTAAATCTGATCAAAGCCTGCGCTTAAAATGCTGGTCAGGCTCATAGCTGCCATGAGAAGAATAATGGGCAGCATTCCTGGCAAAGTAATGTGCCACACCCGTTTCCACCAGGTAGCACCGTCCATGGCCGCCGCCTCATGGAGACCTGGGTCAATGGCTGTAATCGCCGCCAGATATACAATGGAATTGTATCCAAATTCCTTCCACACATCGGTTGCAATAATCATAGGCCGAAACCAGGTATTGCTCCCCAGGAAATTGATTTTTTCCAGTCCAAGAGCCGCCAGAAGCTGATTCACCGGTCCGTCCAGGTTTACCATATTCACCACCACTGCTGCCAGCACAACCCAGGACAGAAAGTGGGGCAGATACACAATGGTCTGAATGGTCTTCTTTAAAAGCTTCACCCGGATTTCATTTAACAAAATGGCAAACACAATGGCCATAAAGGTTCCCAGCAGAATCTTTCCCACTGCTATGATAAGCGTATTGGCAAAAATCTGTCCAATATCCGGCAGCTCAAACATATACAGAAAATGTTCCAGCCCCACAAACTTGGACCTTAAAATTCCTTTTGCCGGCACATAATCCTGAAATGCCATGATAATTCCTGCCATAGGCACAAAACAAAACACTGCCACAAACACCATTCCCGGCAACATCATCAAATGAAACATTGCCTGGGTACCCATTCCCTCGTTTTTTTGGACTTTTCCCTGATTCATCCCACATTCCTCCTTGCTCCGAAGGCTTCTCATTGCCCTGCCAGCCAGCTTTTCATCCGCCTTCTTCTTTTCTCACGGCATTCTCCATCTGAACAGACCGTTTTCCTCCGGCTGCCTGCATCTTGTGAGACAGCCTTTGATCCTTTCTGTCTGCCTTTAATCTTCCCTGTCTGCCCTTTGGTCCTCCCTGTCTGCCTTTGGTCTTCCCTGTCTGCCTTTTGGTCCTCTCTGCCTGTCTTGGGACACTCTCGTCATCTACTCTGCGGCAGCCAGCGCCTCCTCAATCTCACCAGTAATCTTCTCTCCGCCCTGAGCCTTCCAGTCCGCAACAAACTCATCAAACCCATCTAAGGGAATAGAGCCTGTGACAATCCCCACAAACACTTCCTCTTCCATTTTCCCCAGATTGGCGCTGCTTTTTTTCATGGTCTTTGTGGTTCCCCGGAATACCGGAGTCTCCCACTGAAACTGTTCCTTTTTTGTCAGGCTTTCAATCAGCTCAATTCCACCCATGCGGGAAGTATATTTGGCCCAGTCATTAACCTCTGGCTCCGGCTCCTGCTGATATCTGCGGATGGATTCCACAATACTCCTGGACTCTGCAGTCCTCACCTCCTCCATGGTAATCTCTCCCCCTAAGCAGTTCTTGATATCTGCATAGTCATCCAAGAGAGAGGTATAGGAGTTAATCTCCACCTGGAACGGGCGGGCGGAATTGTCCACACCCTGCTGGATGTAAGCTGCCACTTCGGGCGCTTCCTGCGCCAGATTCTTATGATTCACCACATCATCAAAAAACAGGTTCAGCATTTTCACAATCACCTCAGGATTGGAATACCCTTTTCTCACCACCATATATCCGCTTCCTGCATTGCTGTGGGCCACATTGACCTTCTTCTCCCCGTCGCATACTGTAAATGCCGCAAATTCAGCCTCAGGATTCATGCCCTTTACATTGTTTAACAGCCAGTCCGGAATATGCCACGGTCCAAAGGCAATACCCAGCTGATTGTTGGTCAGAAGAGCTGTAATATCATCCCAGGTTCTGGTTCCAAACTGCGGGTCTAAAATCCCCTCCTGGAACCATTTGGACATCTGCCCCAAGGTGGCTTTCATCTCTTCTGTCACAGAGCCGTACACTACGTTTCCATTCTTATCCTCAATCCACAGCTTGGGATATGCCCCGAATGCGGAAGTGATGGCATTGATGGTATAGCCGCTGCCGCCATAGTCATCTGCAGTCAGGTAAGGCGCAAAAGCCATACCCACCGGATTGCCGGACTCGCCTGGGTCCTTCTCCAGAAATGTTTTTGCAATCTCCTCCAGCTCCTGAATCGTCAGACAATGATCCTGGTCCTCATCCACCGCAAGTCCGGTTTTGTCCAGCCAGTCCTTCCGCACATAAGCCACACAGGGCGCACTGTCCAGGTTCGTCCCCGGAATCGCCATGAGCCGTCCGTCATAGGTAGCGGTATCCAGACAGCGGCCTCCATAGGAATCATAAATCTCTTTAATATACGGACTGGCATAAGTGTCATAAGCATCTGTAAGATCCTCCACCAGTTCATTTTCCACCAATTCGTCCAAAATGTCCTTTGAGCCGATAAACATGGCATCCGGCAGCTCTCCGGAGGCTATGGCCAATGATACCTGCCGGTCGTAATCCTCCCCGTTGGCCTCAAAATCATCCACAATCTGCACATTCAGCTTTTCCATCACATACCGGGTATACGCATTATTCTCATAAGTATCCCCTTCCGGAAATTTTGGGTTTGCCAGGGTCCTGCGCCCCATGGTACACTCCAGCACCTCCTGATAGCTTCCCATGGCCCCTTCCTCTGCAGCCACTGGCTCCCGGTTCTTTTCCTTGCCGCTGCATCCTGCAAGCATCACTGCTGCCAGACACAAGGCTCCGGCCCTTTGCCATCCTCTGCCATACACATTCATTTGCCCATTCCTCCTTCACTTCCTGCTACCTCTGCTCTTTTGTCTTTTTGTACAAATCTTTTTTGCTTATTTTTATTATATCAAAAACAATTTTGGGCATAAACGAAAAAAAATACCGGTTCATGTTACATTTTCCGGTATTTTTTACTATACTCTTTTCTTCTTCTAAAATTACGCTCCGCCGATTCGCACATTTTTCCCACAGAAGGCAAAACCATATTTTCTTATTCTCTCCCGCGGGATTCCTTTGGCAATCAAGACATCCGCATATTTCTTTTCCTCAATCTGTTTTAAAGCCCTTTCCACAGTACACTTCAAATCTTTTTCTTTCTTCCTCTGAAAAACTTTAAATTCAAGAATAATTCCGTCATCCTCCGGCCGCAGCGGCTCCAGCATTACGTCATATCTTCCAAAACCGCTTTCCCGGTTTGAAGTCAGCACATATCTCCCTGCCAAATCTACCATCAGCCCTAAAACAAAACCATGATAGAAGCGTTCCGGTTCAGATTCTGACGGACTCTTTCCCGTATCAAAGGAACTGAAAGTTAATTCGCTCACACGGTTCATGTACTCGTTCATGGCATCCACATCACCAAGCAGCAACGCCTTAATAAAATCATTATAACTGGACCGGTCTTTCTCAAACCATCCCCGGACCATGCTTCTGAACATCAATGCCACTTCAAGATTCGTCAAGGTCAGTTCATATTTCGGCTCCCTTAAACTGCCGAAATCCTCCATATTCTCCTGATAGCCTTCCCATCGGATTACTTTTAAATACCCGGCAGCAAGAAGCAGGCTCCAAATGGCTGAATCACTTTTATCTAACTGACTGTACACAATCTGCTCATCAATTTCTGTAATCAGGCTTTTTCTCAACAGCAGTTCTTCCATGGCTTGTTTGGTTTCTTTACTTCCTTCTTGAATGAGTTTGCCAATTAAACCATTGGAACTGGAATTTGCCCAATAAGCAGCAAATTTCTGTTTATCCAAATAATTTAAAATAGACCAGGGATTATAAATATCTGATTTTGTCCCAAAAGCAAAACCATCATACCATCTTTTTATCTCTTGTTCTTTGTCCAACAATCCAAATTCTTCTAATGCCTCCCGGACCTCCCATGTGGTAAATCCAAAAAATGTTTCGTATTTCTCAGATGTAGCTGTCACCACTTCTAAATTATTCAAATCGGAAAAAACAGATTCCCTGCTCACCCTGGTAATTCCTGTCATCAATCCTCTTTCCAGACAAGGATTTGTCTTAAATGCTGCATTGAACATACTTCGGAAAAAGGTAACTAATTCGTCCCAATACCCATTCACATAAGCCTCCTGCATAGGAGTATCATATTCATCCAGGAGAATGATTACCTTTTTTCCATAATAACGAGATAAATATAAGGAAAGCTGATGAACTGCCATTGTGGCAGTTACATCATCCATATCAATATTCACAGCTTGAAAAAAGCTCCTCTCTCTTTCATCCAAAAACCCCTGTTTCAGCAAAAAAATATTTTTTGAATAAAGATTGGACAAAATCTGGCAGATTTTTCTTTTGGCACTGTAAAAATCCGGTTCCTTTACATTTGCAAACGACAAGCTGATCACTGGATAAGTTCCCTGAAGCTCTTGAAATTTCTCGTCTTCCCATAGCTTAAGGCCATCAAATAAATCTTCCCGCTCTGCATATTGGACAGAAAAAAACTGTTCCACCATACTCATGGTCAAAGTCTTTCCAAATCTTCTGGGACGGGCAATCAAAGTGACCTGATCTTTTTCCTCCCACCATTCTCTGATGAAATCAGTCTTGTCCACATAAAAAATATTCTTTGTCCTGATTTCCTCAAAATCCTGATAACCAATCCCCACTGGCCTTGCCATCCAAACCACCTCCCTCGCTTTCCTTAAGCATAACATATCTCTCCCTGAAAATCTATGTTACTCTCTTGTATATTCAAGATAAGCGGTCTTATTCGTTACTGTCCATGACTCATCTTTGGAATCCGCACCAGAACCTGGGTCCCTTCTCCGGGCCAGCTTTTGATCTGCAGTCCAAACTGTTTTCCATACTGGAGCTGAAGCCGCATATTCACATTCTGAACTCCATACCCCTTGGACCTGGTATGTAAAACTGCTTCCAGGTCCTCCCTGGAGATTCCACAACCATTGTCCCCCACCTCAAACTCCAGGCAGTCTTCCTTTTCCCATCCAAACACCCACAGCCTTTTTGCTCCCTCTCCCTCCTTGTGGTCCAGCCCGTGGCCTATGGCGTTTTCCACCAAAGGCTGTAAAATCAGGTTTGGCATCTCATATTTCATCATAGAATCCTCTGCCCGTAGCTCCACCTCAAACTTTCCGGAATGCATGATGCTCTGAATCCGGATATAAGAACAGGTGTTATCCCACTCTCCCTGAACCGAGATCATGTTTTTCCCTTTATTCAGGGTGGTCCGGTAAAAGGTAGATAAAAGCTGTGCCATCTCACTGATTTCCGTCTGGTCTGCCATAATTGCCTTCCAGTTTATGAGGGAAAGACTGTTGTACAGAAAATGAGGGTTGATCTGAGCCTGCAGTGCCTTCATCTCATATTCCTGCTGGGAAATCTTGCTTTTATACACTTCATTGACCATATAATTCAGCCGCTCCACCATCCGGGAAAAGCTTTGAATCAAATGGCCGATTTCATCCTCTGACTCTTCCTTTACATGGACTGTCAGATTTTCCGCTGCAATCTGGTCAATATTCTGAATCAGCTGGGTTAATGGCTGCATCACGCTTCTGACTAAAAGCACGCTGGCAGCAGAGATAATCACCAGACAGGCTGCCACCGCAATAACAATCAGAAATGTAATGCTGAGGGCAGAGGAAGACACAGTCCGAAGAGGGCGGTACAAATACACTCTCCACTGGTTGGAGGGAACTTTCTGTTCCTCCAGCACATAATCCTGAAGACATTCTTCCCCGCACTCCAGCTGGGAAAGAGTCAGACTTCCAGATTTCTCTCCTTTTCCAAAAGCAGCATAAGAATACACTGGCGTCTCGCCCCCATTGGCAATCATCACTCCATAATTATCTCCAAATAAGCCGGACAGATAGCCAAAAACAGAAGAGTAGTCCAGCTCCATATACACAATATTCTGGCTTCTGGTTCCCTCTTCATAAATCCGGCAATACAGCTCCAGCACACCGCTCTCATCTGCCTTCCAGTGAATCTTGTAATCCTTCACCCCATCCCGGAACCGGCCGGATTCCTCCATTTTTCTCAAGATGTCCCCATGGGGATACAAGGTTGGGTTGGAGCTGTATATGGTCAGCTGCCTCATTTCCGGATACAGGCTTTTCATCTGCCTTACAGACGGGTCAATCACATCCCGGTAAGCCTGATACATCTGCAGATTGTTCTGATAATCCATGGACAGGGCATTTTTCAAATTTACATCCCACAACAGATTCTCCATCACATGCTGATACGTGTTTACCGCGGAATCCAGCGTCAGCACACTTTGCACCAAGGTCTCCCGGAGCACCTCCCGCTCCCGCGAAACCAAAAGCCTTCTGGCCTGAAAATAACAAAATGTGCCTAAAATGACAACAGGAATCAGGCTGACAGCCAGATGACTGAAAAGCACCTTTTTGCGGAATGCCATATTTTTGTACCATTTCACGATATGTCCCATCCGGCTCCCCTTTCCTGTTCTTTTATTCATCTGTTTTGGTTCCACTCCATTTTTTACCGGCGGTACTGCTCCGGCGTCACTCCGTATTCATTCCGAAAACTGCGGCAAAAATAAGACACACTGCCATAGCCCACCTGATCACAGATATCGCTGATCTTCATGTTCGTGTCCCGAAGCAGCTGCCTTGCCTTCTCCATTCTCACATTTTTAATATATTTGTTAATGCCGATTCCTTTTTCCTGAACAAAAATACTGCTTAAATAATGGGGAGTCCGAAAGACCCGCTCTGCCAGCACATCCAGGCTTAACGGCTCCTTATAGTGCTCCTGAATGTACTGCTCCACCAGGGCGATGGTCCGTTTGGGAGAATCCTCTGAGGGCAGAAAGCTCTCCTCCAGTTCATCCACCACCTCCCATATAACAGTTTCCAGATCTGCAAAGCTACCGCAGGAATACACCCGCTCCACTAAATCTGCCAGCCGCTCCTTCCCGTCCGGAAGGCCGGGAATCAGAATTTTCATCAGGCTGGCACAGACAAAGCGGGTATAAATATAAGACTGAAAGCCATTGTTCCGGCACACATCCAGCAAGATCTCCATGTTCCTCCGAAGACTGTATCCATCCCGGCATGCCACATCCTTTTCCACTGCCTGCAAAAGCTGTCCGTCACTGATTCCGGCAGTAATCTCCTTTGACATGTGCCTTCCCTGGGGATACACATAAATATCCTGATAGAAAAAACGTTCCTCCAAAAACTTCTCTGTCTCCCGGTAGATATTTCCCAGGTCTCTTACATCTTCCATCGTCCTGCTGACTGCCAGATAACACTTTTTCCGGTACTCCTTCTCCACCGCCAAATGAATGCACCAGGCCAGCTCCCGCAAATATTCATCCTCCCGCTGGATGCCCTTGAGGAAAAATACCCCCTGGGAAGGCGTCAGGTCCTGAAAATCAAAAGGGCAGGAAATCACAGACTCAAACGTCAAAGCAAACCCCTTTACATCTGAGACTCCGTTTCCAAAAACATCTTCTTCAAATTCCAGCAGAATCATCCGGGTGTAATCCTCCAGAAAACGCATTTGCCTCATGCCGTATTCCTGGCAGAGCGTGTCATAGGACACCTGATTGAGCAGCCGGGAAATTACATAATTTTTCCAGAATCCCCTGCCCTGCACCCCTGTCTCCTCCTGATTCAATCGGTCCACCACACGGCCAATCACCTTCTGAAACTCAGCCGGATTTACCGGCTTTAAGATATAATCCACTGCCTGTAAGGAAAGAGCCTGCTTTACATATTCAAAATCATCATATCCGCTGAAAAAGATAATCTGCATATCCGGAAACTGCCGCCGCACCCTTTCTGCCAGCTCAATGCCGCTTAAAAAAGGCATCTTTACATCTGTCATCAGAATATCTGCCTGAAATTCCTTCAGCTTTTCCAGGGCCTCCGCCCCGTCTGCTGCCTCCAAAATCTCAAATTCAAATCCAAATTTCTCCAGAAGGAACCGAATCCCCATCCGCTCTGCATCCTCGTCATCTGCAATCATCAAACGATACATAGTATCCCTTCCTTCTCTTTTTTCCTGTTCTGACCTTTTTCCCTTCTGTCTCAGATACATCCAACCCCATCTGATCCAGGTTCTGCCCCGCATGGCTCCTCCTGCTTCTGTCTCAGATACATCCGGGCCTCATAGGGTCTCATCTGTCCTTTCACAGAGCCTTCATAATTCCCAATGAGAAGCAATTCCTCCTCCCACTCCTCCAAAAGCTGGCAAGAAACCTGCTTTCCAAAGAAATTACATATCACCAAAAGCTGACATTCCTCATTTTCCCTCATATAGGCGAACAGGTTTTCATCCTCTTTTAAAAGCATCTGGAAACGGCCTTCCACAAAAACGGAATGAATTTTCCGAAGCTTTATCAGCTCCCGGTAATATTCAAACACAGATCCAGCCACTCCTGCCTGGGCTGCTGCATGAATATCCCTGTAATTGGGGTTCACCCGAATCCATGGAGTCCCCTGGGTAAAACCGGCATTTTCACTGTCATCCCACTGCATGGGTGTGCGGGCATTGTCCCGGCTTTTGGCGTAAATGGATTCCATCACAGCTGCTTTCTCATATCCTGCATGAATCCGCTCCTGGTACAGATTCCGGGTCTCAATATCCCGGTAATCTTCTATGGGAAATGTTACGTTGGTCATCCCCAGCTCTTCCCCCTGATAAATATAAGGAGTTCCCTGCATTCCGTGAAGAAGCGTGGCCAGCATTTTAGCTGACTCCACCCGGTACTCCCCATCATTTCCCCAACGGGATACAATCCGGGGCAAATCATGGTTGTTCCAGAACAGGCTGTTCCATCCACACCCATAAAGCCCGGTCTGCCACCGGTCAAACACATCCTTCAGCCCGTCAAAAGGAAGAGGGGCCAAATCCCACTTTTCTTTTCCCTTCTGCTGATCTAACAGCACATGCTCAAACTGAAAAACCATGGAAAACTCACTTCCGTCCGGATTGCTGAAAAGCTTCGCATTTTCCGTGTCAGCGCCCCAGGCTTCCCCAACTGTAATCAAATCCCCCTTCTGAAAGGTTTCCCTGCTCATTTCCCGGATATACGTGTGCAGCATAGGTCCATTATTGGTAATGCCCTCATCCGGAACCTTGGCAATCTGGTCAATCACATCCAGCCGGAAACCGCCCACGCCCTTGTCCATCCACCAGGCAATCATTTTGTAAATCTCCTGCCTGACTTTTGGATTGTCCCAGTTCAAATCCGGCTGGCGTACAGAAAACTGATGAAAATAATACTGCTCTGTTTCCGGAACCCACTCCCAGGCAGAACCGCCGAAAGCTGCCCGCATGTCATTGGGCGGCATTCCGTCCTTTTTGTCTCTCCACACATAATAATCATGGTACGGGTTGTCCCTTCCGGACTTTGCCTCCAAAAACCAAGGATGCTCGTCTGACGTATGATTCAGCACCAGATCCATAATAATCCGGATGTTGTGCTTCCCTGCCTCCTCAATCAGCTCCTCCATATCCCTCATACTGCCAAACATGGGATCTACATCCTGATAATCTGAAATATCATATCCATTGTCATCCTGGGGAGATTTGCACACCGGAGAAAGCCAGATTGCATCAATCCCCAGCCTTTCCAGATAGTTAAGGCGCATCTGAATCCCCTTCAGATCCCCGATCCCATCCCCATTGCTGTCCTGAAAGCTGCGGGGATAAATCTGATAAACCACCGCGCTCTGCCACCATTTTCTGTTCCCCTGTTCCATTTTCCTAATCCTCCTGCTTCCATTTTCCCTGACTGATACCATTTTAAAGAATTTCCCGAAAGATGTATACCATAAATTTTACTGATTTATTGAAAAGCTTCCGGAAAAGGCAAAAAGGAATGGTTCATGCAAAACGGACTAATCTGTAGTGCTGCGGCGTTTCAGAACCGGGGTGACTACCTGATGAATTGGCTCGCTTAAAGGCTCTGGCCGCCTTTTTTTGCGCTCATTCATCTGCATAACCAAAAGCTCCATAGCCTGATTTGCGATTTTTCCAATCTGCTGCCCTACTGTGCTGATGGGAAGGATAGCAGAACTGGCAATAGGAGAATCATCAAATCCCACAATCCGGTATTCCTCCAAAAGACTTCCATATTTCCGTATAAGCAGATTCAGAAAAATGTTCGCATGAGTGTCATTGGACACAAAAACCCCTTTCTTTTTTCCTTTATAATTTTCTTCCATTTCCTGGAGAATTTCCCCAATCCGCTTTTCGTTTTCCTCATAGGTTCTGCCAAAGCTGGTCAAAATCAGTTTGTGAGGCCGGTTGTATTCCTGACAAATATCCAGAAATCCCTGAATGCGCTGATATCCCGGCGTTGTTTCCGATACCTGCTGATTCAGGTGAAACAGAATGTCACAATTATTTTTACAAAGCAGACTGGTGGCCTGAACTGCACCCATATAATTGTCAGTATTTACACTGCAGGTATATTGATCCTCACGTTCTATGGTTACTACCGGAATATTGTAAGAAGCTAAGTCCCTGGAGGGGATGGTGTGGCTTAAGACAATAAGCCCCTCTATCTTATACGCCAACAGCTCCTGGATATACTGCTGCTCCACAGCCGCCTCCCTGTTTCCCTCAAACACCAAAAATTTGTACCCGAATTTTTCATAGGTAGCCAGGATTTCAGATAACATCTGAGCATAATAATGCATGTACAGATCAGGGATAATGATGCCCACAAATTCAGTTTTTCCGTTGGCCAGGATTTTTGCCACCTTATTTTCCTTATAGTTCAATGCTTCCAAGGCATCGGAGATAATTTGCTGATTTTCCAAAGTCAGAGAGTCCGGATTGTTAAAATATCTGGAAATCGTAGTTTTGGAAAAATTAGTGTATTTTGCGATATCGTCAAATGTTATATTCTTTTTTCCCATATATTACAGTTCCTTTCCTGCTGTCTGGATGGAGTACCAGGCTGACAGGAATAGTCTACCACAAAAAGAAAAAAATAGAAATCCTCTATTGACAAAGGAGAATGTTGGTGATAGAATATGAAACATAAAGTTACCGGTTACTTTACCGGTAACGTAACCGATTATTATTGGAGGAAAATATGGAAAAATCAATAAGTCCACAGCTTTTAAAGGTTCGCAGAATGGAAAAAAAGCAAATCCATGACATTCCCAAGGAAGAACGACCCGCTTATCATATGTCCTCTCCCACAGGCTGGATCAATGATCCCAACGGATTTTCCATTTTCCATGGACAATACCATCTTTTTTTTCAGTACCATCCATTCAGCAAAAAGTGGGGTCCCATGCACTGGGGGCACTGCACAAGCAGGGACCTGATTCAGTGGGAATATCTTCCTTGTGCATTGGCTCCGGACGAATCCTATGATGAGGGCGGATGCTATTCTGGAAGCGCCATTGAAGCGGACGGCGAACATGTGCTGATTTATACAGGAGTCATGGACCGGTATCTGGACGATGGGTTTCACTATTACAGACAGGTTCAGTGCATGGCAAAGGGAGATGGTCTGAATTACAAAAAGACCAGACAAAATCCTGTGATTACAGGGGAAAGCACTCCCAGGGGAAGCAGTCTGGAGGATTTCCGGGACCCTAAAATATGGAAGGAGGAGGATGGTTACTATCTGGTAGTGGGAAGTCGGGCCAGGGACGGAAGCGGACAGATTTTGATGTATTATTCCGAAGATCTGGAACAATGGAATTATGTAACTGTTCTGGACCAAAGCAGCAATAAGTATGGAAGGATGTGGGAATGTCCTGATTTCTTTCCTCTTGGCAGCAAGCAGATTTTGATGGTTTCGCCCCAGGATATGCGGGCTTATGGGCTGGAATTTCATAATGGCAATAACTCCATCTTTATCTGTGGGCAATATGATAAAAAGTCCCACACATTCCAACGGGAAAAAATCACCTCTGTTGATTATGGACTTGACTTTTATGCCTCTCAGACCTTGCTGGCCCAGGACGGGCGCCGGATTCTCATTGGCTGGATGCAGTCATGGGATGCCAACATTACACCTGCCTCATTTCAGTGGTCTGGCATGATGACACTTCCCAGAGAACTGACCCTGGAACATGGCCGGATTTATCAAAGGCCAGTAAGAGAATTGGAGCAGTACCGTACTGACCAAGTCCGGTATGAGGATTTAACAATCCTGGGTCCAACCACTCTGGACCATATTAAGGGAAGGGTTTTGGAGCTTCTCCTTGAGATCACCACATTTGAATTTGACCATTTCCGGGTCCGGTTTGCAAAGAATGATGAGTATGAAACCTTTGTGCAGTACAGCCGTAAAAAGGAATGCCTGACCATAGACAGAACCCATTCTGGCATTGACCGTGATGTTGTCTGCCGCAGAAAGATGGAGCTTGCCCCCATGCAAGGGCAAAATGGAGCTGAAGTGGTAAAGCTTAGAATTTTATTGGATAAATATTCAGTTGAAGTATTTGCCAATGATGGGGAGAAGGTGATGTCCTCCCTGTTCTACACACCGCAAGAAGCAGACAATATTGTATTGGACTGTGACGGAACTGCACGTATTAATCTTATAAAATATTCCTTTGGCGGTTTGGAACAAAGATAAAGCCTGAAGCTGCCTGATGGAAATGAAAACAAATATAAATTCAAAAGCTGTCTGGCGAAAATGAAAACAACTATAAATTCTGAAACTGTCTGGTGAAAATGAAAACAACTATAAATTCGAAAGCTGTCTGCTGAAATTGGAAACAAATATAAATTTTGCTGCTGACTGATAGAAATGATTTGCAGCAACACAGCAAACGAACGCAGAAAAGGAGGAAAAACGTGGAAGAAAAGTATGTAAAAGCAGCGCAGGAAATTTTAAACTGTGTGGGAGGAGAAAGCAATATTGTCAGCGCTGCCCATTGTGCCACACGATTAAGGCTTGTTCTGAAGGATGATTCCAAAATCAATCTGGATTCCCTGGAGAAAATTGAACTTGTAAAGGGCAATTTCAATAATGGAGGACAATTCCAGATTATTTTGGGGACTGGTATTGTCAACAAGGTATATGCAGAATTTATCAAGATTGCCCATATTACCGAGATGACAAAGGAGGAACTGAAACAACAGGCTGCAAAGAAGATGAATCCGATTCAGAAATTGTTAAAAACCCTTGCAGATGTATTTGTCCCTATTTTGCCTGCCCTTGTGGCATCTGGTCTCTTAATGGGCATTAACAATATTCTGACTGCCCAGGGCATGTTTGTTCCCGGCAAATCTCTTGTGGAGGCATTTCCTGCCATTAAGGATGTGGCGGAGATGGTAAATCTGTTCTCCAATGCAGGATTTACATTTTTGCCAGTGCTCATTGGATTTTCCGCTGCTAAGATTTTCGGCGCAACTCCGATTTTAGGCGCTGTAATCGGGGCTATTATGATTCACCCGGACCTGATGAATGGATACGGATATGGTCAGGCCCTTTTGGACGGAACAGTTCCATATTGGCATATTTTTGGATTCTCTGTGGCAAAGGTGGGTTATCAGGGCACGGTCCTGCCTGTAATCGCCTCTGCTTTTTGTCTGGCATTTATTGAAAAACGGCTGCGAAAGATAGTTCCTGCTATGCTGGATAATATTGTAACTCCCCTTTTGTCGGTTCTTCTTGCAGGGGCATTGACCTTCCTGTTCATCGGTCCGGTGATGAGAGGGGTAGGTGATTTGATGACCAATGGAGTAATGTGGCTGTTTTTTGATCTTGGAGCATTGGGCGGCCTGATCTATGGAGTTACATATCCGCTTCTGGTGATTACTGGCATGCATCACAGTCTGGTGACAGCTGAAACCCAAATTCTTGCAAACATTGGCACCTTAGGCGGTTCCCCAACCTTTGCTGTTGTCGCTGCCGCCAACTGCGCCCAGGGCGCTGCTGCACTGGCTGTTATGTGCAGGTCAAAAAATGATCCGAAGATGAGAAGCATGGCATCTGCATCTGGCATTTCTTCCATGCTGGGAATTACTGAACCAGCCATCTTTGGTGTAAACCTGAAATTACGGTATCCCTTCTATGGAGCTTTGATTGGAGGCGGCATAGGAGCTGCCTATGCAACGATTATGCATGTTTTATCTGTATCCCAGGGACCTTGCGGAGTGATCGGTGTAATCTGCATCCGTCCTGACTGCATGCTTCAGTTTATGGTTTCCATGGCTATTGCCATTGCATGTGCTTTTGCTGCAACTTTGTTTTTGGGAAAAGTCCTGGGTCAGAAGGAAAAGGCTGATAAAAATGTAACCGCATCCGATAAAGAAAACAGTGAAGCTTCTTTGGAGAAACATCAGCCAGTTATGAGAATCGAGACAGAATCTGGAGCCATCTATGCGCCGGTTGAGGGGACTGCCATTCCCCATACGGAAATTAAAGATGCCACCTTTGCAGCAGGCATAGTGGGAGAAGGAGTTGGCATCCTTCCTTCCAAAGGTGAGGTAGTTGCCCCCTTTGACGGTCAGATTTCCATGTTCTTTGATACCAAACATGCCATTGGCCTTGTCAGTAATGACGGAGTTGAAATCCTGATTCATGTGGGAGTCAACACAGTGGAACTGCAGGGAAAGCATTTTACTCCCCTGAAGCAATCTGGTGATCTGGTAAAGGCTGGCGACAGGCTGCTGGAATTTGATATGGACGCCATAAAAGCAGCTGGCTATGATTTGACCACAGCAGTACTTGTTCCTGCTCCAAACCATGTAAAAATGGTAAAAACAGGAGAAGTGAAGCAGCTGGATAAGATTTTGATTACAACCTAAAAGGAAGGAAACGATTATGGAAATTCAATATTTAGGGACAGCGGCAGCAGAAGGATGGCCAGCCCTTTTCTGTGATTGTGATATATGCCACAGAGCAAGAAAGGAAGGAGGAAAGGACCTGCGGACCAGAACCCAGTCGATCATTGATGGAACTATCCTGATTGATTTTCCTCCAGACACCTACACCCATGCCATCCAGTATTCCTTAAACTTAGGGCAGATTCAGCATTTGCTGATTACCCACTCCCATATGGATCACTTTTTTCCAGTGGAATTGATTCACCGCCATGAGCATTTTGGACATAATGCCAAAGGGATGCTCCATGTATATGGCAATGAAGCGGTGGAAAAAGCATTCTATGAAGCAGTGCTTATTGACCGGTTTAAGGTACATCCTCTTGACAACAGTGTTCAGTTTATCCGTCTGGAACCATATCAAGATTTTTATGCGGAAGGCTACCATATCATTCCGGTGCCTGCAGATCACGACAAACGGGAAACCTGCCTGATTTATATGATCGAAAAGGACGGAAAATGCCTGCTGTATGGACATGATACGGGAATGAACCTAAGCCAGGAAGCGTGGGAATGTATTTACAGCCACAAATACAACCTGATTTCCATGGATGCCACCATGGGAAAACAGAAAACCAATGGTTATCATATGGGACTCCATGATGATGTGGAATTTGCCAGACGTCTGGAGGAAAAAGGGTGCCTTCATCCAGATACCATAAAAGTAATCAACCATTTTTCTCATAATGGCGGGATGACCCATAGGGAGCTGGAAGAATTTGCCGCTGAGCATGGGATGATTGCTTCCTATGATGGAATGAAGGTGGTGTTTTAAGGAGAATCTTTATTCCTTCGTTTATCCCGGGTTTGTCAAGTTAAATGTGTAAGTTTTTCAAAAAATATTTCAGACAGATGATCTGAGGGGATGGGGGAGAGTTCATGATCCTGGTTACCAGGAGATTTCCCCCGGCTCCCCCCTTTTTTTGTTTGAGGGCGACTTTAACCAAGGTGTCCCATTTTTAATTTTGGGACACCAGCCGGTCCGATTCCCTTTTTCAGCCTCTGCACGGTACTTTTGGGAATACCGGTTTCAGCCGATTTCTCTCTTATGGTCTTTCCCTGTCCAGATAAAGCCCGAATCTGTTTCTGGGCCTCCGGCCCGTTTTTTCTTCTTCCTGCCTTTCTCGGGTTCCTCATAGCCTGCAGGACTCCGCAGGCATCTCTGCCGCTGTATTCCCGGTCAAAGACCTCCTCTATCCCATGCTCCAGTATCAGCCGTTCCCTCTCGCAGTCCATATCTACCTGCCCAAACAGCTTCAGGCAGGTATAAAGTTCCCCTAGTTCCACGGCCCTCATCGCCACCGCCGGATGTTTTCTCATGGCCCCGGACTACTCATTCTCATATTTCAGGATACGTCCCTGCAGCTTGTCATCCATAGACATCTGGTTCCTCACCATGGCCC
>CATLIJ010000026.1 GCA_949948825.1 uncultured Clostridiaceae bacterium | reverse complement strand
TCCTTTTGAGTGTCCATGTGCATAAAAAAAACTGCGAATGTACGGCAAACAAATCGCAGCTCTCTCAAACTCCGATTTCTCACTCAGACTGCTCTGACAACAGGGAACAGGTTCGCTGCCGCCAAAGCATCCAGGCAAGAAATCAAGAACGAGGTGTCAGTATGCGTCCACACTAACACCTCGTATATATCCCAAGGTTTCAATCTGGTCTCTTTCTACAACACAAAAATAATGCTCTTTTACCAAAAAGCACTCACTATATCTTTATGTGTTTCGCAGACCAGATCTGTATTGCGTGGCACGTACCTACCAGCCTTACCTGACGCTGTTGGCGCAACATCAGAAAGTACACTTTCTCTGTCCTTGAATTTCTCATTATTATTTTAGCATATTTATATCTGCTTTACAAGTAGTAAAAATCGTCTTTTCTTTTGCCTGCCTCGTATACAGAAAAAGAGCTGTAAACATAAATAAATCATTTACAGCTCTCTCAAACTCCGCTTCCCACTCAGAATCCCCTGGCGGCAGTTTCATTCCGCTGCCGCCAAAGCATTCCGGTGAGAAATCAAGAACAGGGCGTCAGTATGCGTCCACACCAACACCCCGCAAATATATCCTAAGGTTCTGACCTTGTTCTCCTCAATCACACAATTATATTGCACTTTTACTAAAAATGTTTTATAATATTTCTGTGTGTATCGCAGACCTGGTCTGTATTGTGTGGTACGTACCTACCAACCTTGCCCGGTGCTGTTGGCGCAGCATCGGGCGGTACACCTTTTTCCGTTCCTGAATTTCTCATGTTCTATTTTAACATATTTATCTTCCCTTTACAAGTGTTAAAAATCAGCAAGAAGCTTAATCTGCTCTCTTATAGCTCCATATTACTTATCAATCCTTCTTTCGGTCTGTCTTAAGTCTCTCCATGTCCGCTGTCAATCACCACAACTGGCTTTGCCCTCTCTGCTGTAACCTTTTGTCCGGACACCATCATCCCTGCATGGCGGGATACCAGAAAGACAAATACCAACAGCAGCACACCCATTAACATCTCTGGCTTACGCTCGCTCATCCTTTATCCACCCATTGCTTCTCACTCCATTTCAATATATCGGTTTTCTGGCGGAAAAAGAACTTTCCTCTTTATTTCGGCTTAACAATATTCCAAAGCTCAGGCGTCTCAAATCCCAGCTTCCAGCACGCTACTCCTGCCAGATGGTTCTCCCAAATCAAGTCCATCTTCATGCTTATGGACTGCTCCTCTTCCATCCACAGACGGTAGGTAGTGCTTCCCTCCTGAAGCTCCCCATAATACTGGCCTGTCTCCTTATCCCAGTCCAAAACCATTCCCTTGGCCTGCACCCATTCCTTTGCAGCAGCAATTCCCATGGATGTAGCCCTTGTGTTTCCGCCTTCTTCCTCCCATACACGGGTATAAAAAGGAATCCCATTGATAAACTTTTCTTTGGGAACTACCTTTAATGTATCCTCAATTCCTTTTTTCACATATCCAAGAGAAGCCACAGATCCTGCCTCTCCCCCGGAATGGTGCTCATCATATGCCATGATAATCACATAATCCACTACCCGTCCCTGTTCCGCCCGATTATAAAACTCCGAGTAGGCAGCTGGCACTGTATTGTCAACGGAAAGAATCACTCCCTCCCTCCGGCAGCTTACGGAAAGCTCCCGGATAAACTGGACATAATGAGGCCCTGCCTCTTTTTTAATGCTTTCCACATCCAGATTAATCCCATCAATATCATACCTTTTCACATCTTCCATCAGGGATGCAATCAGCTTGGTGCGGGCTGAATTTTTTGCAAATAATATTTCTGACTGAACCTGCTGCCCCTTGTTAAAGTTATCCAGCACTGCCCACACCTGCACTCCCATGGCATGAGCCTTGTCCACATACTCACGGTCTGCCAGACATTCGTAATTCCCTTCATTATCCGTCAGCATAAACCAGGTGGGCGCAATTACATTGACCCCTTTTGTCGCAGCCATCAGTTCTTCCATCGCATCATTTGCCTGCTGGGAAAAAACCTGATGCCACACCAGACATACTGGCTCTCCCAAAGAAATATTGGTATAATCCGGCGCCTGATACGTGCTGATAAAATATTCCTCCGGACTGTCTGCCATCCGGACATTCCGGATATATCCCAAATATCCGCTCTCAGTACGCACCTTGGACCAGTTCTCCATAGTCTCCAGCACCCAAACGGTCTCATTTTCTTTTGCTTCTGTCAAAATCGGGCTTTTTACTCCGCCCTTCACCCGAACCATCTCTGCTTTTTTTATAACAGCCTTTGGCGCTGGGTCCCATTTTGTATCAATAAACAGCCGTCTTGCCTCATCCTCTACATATCGTTCCATCCGTATATCCGTATAATTCAGAACAAGGCCCGCAAGCAGCCAGATCTGATTCTCCTGCTCCACTACCAATGGCTTTCCGCCGCTTCCCATTACAGATGGGTCTGCATAGATAATCTCCTCTGGCAATGTATAAATCAAAAGCTTCTCCTCATTATCCCAGTAAAACTTTTCATTTAAGGTCTTTTGTACCCATTCCAGAGGCAGATACGCTTCACCGTTAATCCAACAGCCTTTTGTATCCTCTATCAGCTCATTGTCCAGTATAATTGCCACCTGGTTTCCCGCTACCTGAAACCAGTCCTGCGGATTCGCCTGCTCTTTAGACGGCACGTATTTGTGGTATAACCAAAAAGCAAGGATTCCCCCTCCCAGCATCAGAAATACGCATATGAATGTTATCACGGATATAAAAAACCTTTTCATTAAAACACCTCTGCTTTGTATGTTTGGATTGCTGTCTTTTTTCGCAATGCTCATCGCCTGCATGAACAGTATACCACACTTTTGGGGTTCTTGTGTTAAATTTTATTGAATTATTCTGTCATATTCCAAAGAAGAGCCAGCTGCTCCATGTTACACAGCCGACTCTCCCTGCATCACTCCGCCCGCGCCGTCATCTCCCAGGCTGAATTGGGATTCTCACCAAATCCGGCGCTGTCCCCTGCCGCCAAAGCAGCAGCGCCCCGTTTCTGTCTGTTCTCCGGTTTTACCGGTTATACACCCGGTCAAACCGGATTTCCCTGAGTATCTTACAGGTTCTCTGCGCCTGTGCTTTATATGCCTCTGAGTCTTCACGCAAAACCTCAGACTGCTGCAGACCATCTCCCCTCACAACAACCTCTTCCATAATATAATCCCCCATGTAAAAGCTCCCGTCTGGCTGAATCTCCAAAATCCGGTTCCAGTCTTCAGGACCAGCCTTTTTCTTGTCAATCAAAATCAGTACTCCCCGGTCCTGAAACCGCTGCAGGCCATCTAAAAAAACCTGCCGATCCTTTCCGTATAAAAGATATCTTTTCCCCACGTGTCCCTCCATTCCGAATCTACCCAAATGCCAGACACACCGGTTTATCCCATACGGGCCTTCTGCCTGTATGCTTCAAACCCGCTCCACAAGGAAAAAAGCTGTGACACAAAATTCCTTATCCGGCGTATCTGGTTTCGTTAATCCCTCAAAAGTTCTGTAAAAAAACTTATGTCGGCACGGGTGATGACAAATGCATCCAGGCAATTGGGAACCCGCCGGACAGAAATCCGAAAACGCTTTTCCATCATTTTTCTGGCTTCCTCACTGCCAAAGGCAGCCGCAAAACGCCAGCTCTTATCTCGCCTCTCAATCTCCCCTGCAGCCTTCAAAAACGCCTCTGCCTGCCACTCACTGAGCGAACCGACAATCACCTTTAAGTCACACCGGGCGCAATCCAGAAGTCCCTGTCCGGTGATCTCTCCATAATCCAAAATAATGGAATGATAATTCCCATTCAGACAGTCTGCCAGTTCTCTGGCCCCTGCCTGTGCAAAATAATCCACTTCCAGAATCCCATATGCCCCGCTTTCCTCAGCTCTTCTCTGACAAAATTCTCCCATAGACAAAAAATCCCCATGGTTGTTCCACTCAATCACTGCGGTTCTCCTTTGCTGTACACCTGTCAGAAAGTTTGCAGTCCAGACCGCCAGATGAGTCGCGCCCACTCCCCGGCATGCCCCTAAGATTCCAAGAGTACGCCAGGATTTCTCCGAGCCATGCTTTTCTTTTAAAAATCTTTTTTTGTAAAAATATTTCCTGCTTTTCCTGACAATGCCCGTAACACACCTCCTAATTTTCCTCCAGTTAATGACATAAAAATCTCATCATAAACCTTCTGTACATCTCTTGTACACACAAATGGATTGGGACAATCTGGCATCAGAAAGCATTCTGCTTCCCTTGCCGGACCAGGCAGCTTTTCTGCCAGCTGCCTGCAGAACTGATTGTAGATAACCGCCATTCCCGGAGGACTTTCCGGAAATTGAACAGCGTGCCTGACCGCCTCCAGCTGCCAGGGTTTGCTTCCGCAGACCAGCATATACCCATCTGCTGTCTCCTGCGAAAACTGATGAAAGGACGTGCCATAATCCCGAACCACAATCTTATAAAAATGTGACTCCAGCTTTACCGCCTTTCCATAGAGAGGGAGCATTGAGAGTCCGCAGATCCGGTAAACTCCATACTGGTCCATGGTACTTTTCTTCCAGACAGCCAGCTGCCGGACCACCCCGGACTCATTCCTCTCTTCATATAATACGGACAACCCCTTCCTCTGAAGATATGCGGCAAATCCCAAAGCCACATGAGTTGCCCCGGCGCCTTTAAAAGCGCCTGCCACAGCAATTACCAGAGATGATTCCGGCTCTCTGCGAAAAACACCTGCTTTTCTTTGTTCCATCTGCCTCTGAATCTGTTCCAACGCTTTTCCCAGCTGATCTGCTGATTCATACCGCTCCTTTGGATTCTCTTTCAGACAGGAATAAAGGACCTTCGCCAGGGACCGGTCAATCTGCTCCTTCGGATACACAGGCGTCTTTCCCGGAAAATCTCCGGTCAGCATGTAATAGAGAACAGCACCAATGGCATAGATATCCGTCCGCTCGTTCAGAACTGCTCCTGTGTACTGTTCCGGGGCAGCGCAGCCGATGGTTCCGTAACGTTTTGTCAAATGTTCCGCTTCTTCCAGATGAATCGCGTGGTCAAAATCCACTAATTTTATGGTGTCCCCACACACCAGCAGGTTTCTTGGTTGTAAATCCAGATACAAAATAGGGGTAGGTCTTGCCGAATGCAAGATATTCACCAGATGGCAAATCTGAATCCCATATTGGACCGTCATCGCCTTTGAAAAATGCCCCATGTCGGAAACAAGGGCGTACAGAGAATCTCCTTCCAGAAATTCTTCAATAAGATAACAGAAATCCTCATCCTCCTCCAGGTCGTACACAACCGGTATTCCCGGATGACGGATGCACTTCAGTATCAATGCCTCCTTTCGGAACTGCTGTGCATCTACACAGGCTTTGGCTACCTGCTTGATCGCGCGGTATTCCTCCAGGTCTTTATGCTTTGCCAGATATACCACACCGCTTCTTCCGCGGCCCAGAACCCGGCACAACTGATATTTTCCAAATAATGTGGTGTTTTCGAACCTTTCCACCTCCTTCTTTCCCCAACCATCTCTGTACGAACATTCTAATATAACTGGAGATATTTTACAATACCCTTTTTAATTTTTTTCAAAAATTTCCCAAACCTTAAATTTTCCTAAATTTTTTCACATAAGAATTGCCTTTTGCCTATATTATATACTATAATTAAATTAGGTAATTGGGTTCATTTTCAGTTCATACAAACGACAATCCGGTTAAGCAGGTCCTGGACATGCTTGTCTGGATACTTCGTAATACAAGTAAGGGAGTGATCTTATGAAGATAGAACGGATTAATGAGAACCAGATACGATGCACGTTAAGCAGCTTTGATTTGAGCGTCCGCAATCTGAACCTGGGCGAACTGGCATACGGAAGCGAGAAGGCCCGTAATCTGTTTCGCGAGATGATTCAAAAGGCCTCCAATGAAGTAGGATTTGATGCGGAGGATATCCCGCTGATGGTGGAGGCTATTCCGCTTTCCAATGAAAGCGTCATGCTGGTCATCACCAAGATAGAAGATCCGGAAGAGCTGGACACCCGCTTTTCCAAATTTTCCCCCACAGCAGAGGAGGATTCGGATGGCCTTTATGGTGGCTTCACCACAGAGCTGCTGGAGGGAGCAGATAGTTTAATCGAGCTTTTAAAGCAGAATATCATAGGACTGCCTCAGATTGACACAGCCCCTGCCTCTCCGCAGGAGGACTCTGCTGCCTCTCAGATTCAGACCCGGGTCTATCGTTTTGGCAGTCTGGATCAGGTGACTGCTGCCGCAAAAGTGGTGGGACAGGTCTATGAGGGAATGAATACTTTGTACAAAAAACCGGATTCTTCCCAGTACTATCTGGTCCTGTCCAGCGCAGATACAGACTCCCTGGTATTCAGCCGAGTGTGCAACATTCTGGCAGAATATGGGGAGAAGATCCGCCAGCAGGCAGCCACAGAAGCCTACTATCAGGAGCACTATGAAGTGATCATCAGCCAACAGGCTCTTCAAAAGCTTACATTAGTTTAAATTACTGCTGATCATTCTTCTGAAAATTCGTTACTGTTCACGGGGGGCATCTTCTTGCCCGTCTTCGACGGACAAGAAGATGCCTGCCGCGCGGCCTGCAGGCTGCTCTGGCAGCAAACTTCCATATGCAGGCCTGCGCATAAAAAAAGGAGAGTGTTCCTGTTCAAAGTGAACATCTCTCCTTTTCCAGACCATTAACCGTCTGAACTGTTACATTTTTTGTTCTCAGGTTCTCTCTGCCAGCACTTCATTGATCCCGGATACCAAGGTATCACAGTCAATGCCATGAACCATACAGGCTTCCTCCAGGGTTTCGCCCTGAGCGGACGGACAGCCAAGGCAGTGCATTCCGGCACGCATCAGCATGGGGGCAATCAGCTCATGAGTCTGAACCAGTTCTCCAATCAGCATATCTTTACTGATCTGCATAGGAAAGTTCCTCCTTTTTGTACATACTTTTCCATTATGGTAAACTTTACACGCAGCCAAAAACTTCCAAACTGTATGCCAGCTGCGCTATGTCTACTATAATATATTTTTCAGGGATTGACAAGCCATAAAAAGGCAGTTTGCTCCCCTTGACGTTTTTTTGTCCGGCTCCTATAATTTCGTTACGGTAAATCAAATACCAGCATCAGACTGTCACTAAAATAATCCCCCAAAAGGAGGCAGAAATTATGAAACATCAATGGAGAGCCTTTCAACCAGGCGTTTGGGAACGAGAAATTAATGTCCGCAACTTTATTCAGAAAAACTATACCCCCTATGATGGAAATGAATCCTTCCTTGCTGATGCGACCAGGAACACTGCACAGCTATGGGATCAGGTGATGGAGCTTTCCCGCCGGGAGCAGGAAGCTGGCGGAGTGTTGGATATGGACACCCGCGTTATTTCCACCATTACCTCCCATGGTCCCGGATATTTGGATAAAGAAAAGGAAACCATTGTGGGGTTTCAGACAGATAAGCCCTTTAAGCGCTCACTGCAGCCTTACGGCGGCATCCGCATGGCAGAAAAGGCCTGTGCTGACAATGGCTACCAGGTGGACCCGGAAATCAGCCAATTCTTTACCATCCACCGAAAGACCCACAATGCCGGTGTGTTTGACGCCTATACACCGGAAATGCGTGCCTGCCGTTCCAGCCATATTATTACCGGACTGCCGGATGCTTATGGCCGCGGCCGGATTATCGGAGACTACCGGCGGGTAGCCCTGTATGGAGTGGACCGGCTGATTGAAGACAAGGAAGAACAGAAAATGACAGCCCGCAGCACCATGTATTCCCATGTCATCCGCCTTCGGGAAGAGCTGTCTGAGCAAATCCGCGCCCTGAAAGAGTTAAAGGAGCTGGGGCAAATCTATGGCTTTGACATTTCCGGACCTGCAGACAATGTACAGGAAGCCATCCAGTGGACGTATTTTGCCTATCTGGCTGCTGTGAAGGAGCAAAACGGCGCTGCCATGTCTCTTGGGCGGATTTCCACCTTCCTGGATATTTATTCAGAGCGGGATTTGAGAGAAGGCACATTCACCGAAAAACAGATTCAGGAATTTGTGGATCACTTTGTCATGAAGCTCCGTCTGGTGAAATTTGCCCGTACCCCGGAATACAATGCCCTTTTCTCCGGAGATCCCACCTGGGTCACAGAATCTATCGGCGGCGTGGGCGTGGACGGACGCCATCTGGTGACAAAGATGTCTTACCGTTTCCTCCACACTTTAAAAACTCTTGGCACTGCCCCGGAACCAAATCTGACGGTTCTGTGGTCTGTCCGGCTTCCTGAAAACTTCAAAAAATACTGCGCCCGCACCTCCATTGAGTCCTCTTCCATTCAATACGAAAATGATGATTTGATGCGGGAAATGCATGGGGATGACTATGCCATTGCCTGCTGTGTCTCCTCCATGAAAATCGGAAAAGAGATGCAGTTTTTTGGAGCGCGTGCCAATCTTGCCAAGTGTCTTTTGTATGCCATCAACGGCGGTGTGGACGAGATCAGCAAAAAGCAGGTAGGTCCTAAATATCGTCCCATCACATCCGAATACCTGGATTATGATGAGGTCATGGACCGGTATCAGGATATGATGCGGTGGCTTGCCGGAGTCTATGTAAACAGCCTGAACATTATCCACTATATGCATGACAAATACAGCTATGAACGAATCCAGATGGCGCTCCATGACATGAATGTAACCCGCTGGTTTGCCACTGGCATTGCAGGACTTTCTGTTGTGGCTGACTCTCTTTCTGCCATTAAATACGCAAAAGTCCGGACCATCCGCGATGAAAACGGAATCGTAGTGGATTATGATGTAAAGGGAAGCTTCCCCAAATATGGAAATGATGATGACCGGGTAGACCAGATTGCTGTGGAAATCGTTCACACCTTTATGAATTATATTAAGCAGAACCACTGCTACCGGGGCGGGATTCCAACAACCTCCATCTTGACCATTACCTCCAATGTGGTGTATGGTAAAGCTACCGGCTCCACTCCTGACGGAAGAAAAGCCGGAGAAGCATTTGCTCCAGGAGCCAATCCCATGCATACACGGGACTCAAAAGGAGCGGTCTCCTCTCTTGCCTCTGTGGCCAAGCTATCCTTTATGGACGCCCAGGATGGAATTTCCAACACATTTTCCATCATTCCAGGAGCTCTTGGAAAGGAGAACCAGCTCTTTATGAAGGATCTGGATTTAGATATGGATCTGAACCTGAATCTGGACCCGGAGCTGGAGCTGGAATGCGGTTTTAACAAAGCCTGCTCCATTCCCAATCTGATGACCGGGTTGGACCGGGAGTAATACAGCGCAACATTGTTCCTCATAAATCAAACTCAGAGATCGATTCCACAAGGAGGAATTTCCATGACACATGCAAATGAAGCACAGGTTGATAATCTGGTGACTCTGCTGGACGGCTATGCTGAAAAAGGCGGACACCATTTAAATGTAAATGTCTTTTCCAAAGAAACCTTATTGGATGCTCAGGCTCATCCGGAAAAATACCCACAGCTGACAGTCCGTGTATCCGGCTATGCTGTAAACTTTAACAAGCTTACCAAAGAACAGCAAGACGAAGTTATTTCCCGAACCTTCCACGGTTCCCTTGGCTGATAATTTTAACGATCTGTCTGGATGGAGCAATAGTATCAGGTGATATGCAGTAATGCAGAAAAGCAGCAGGAAAGGGATAAGACTACATGAAAAGCGAAGCGAAAACGCGTCTGAAGACGTTCTCTTATTCCTCTCATGCTGCCCCTTTTCCACTCTTACAAAAATGCCATTGTCAATCAAACCCATCTCATTCATTCTCGGAGGCAAAACTATGTTAGGACGTATACACTCTATGGAAAGCTTTGGAACAGTAGACGGCCCCGGAGTCCGCCTGGTAATCTTCCTTCAGGGATGCCCCATGCGGTGCCTTTACTGCCACAATCCAGACACCTGGAATATGGACGGAGGCACACAGATGTCTGCGGATGACATTTTGTCTCAATACGAAAAAAACCATACCTTTTATGAAAAAGGCGGAATCACAGTTACTGGCGGAGAGCCATTAATGCAGCTTCCTTTTGTAATTGAGCTTTTCCAAGCAGCCAAAGCCCGTTCCATCCATACCTGTCTGGATACATCTGGCATTACCTTCCGTCCGGAAAGGCCAGAGCTTTTAAAACAGTTTGACCGACTGATTGCTGTAACTGATTTGGTGCTTCTGGACATTAAAAACATTGACCCACAGGCACATGTGCGGCTGACCGGACAAAAGCTGGACCCGGTTCTTGCCTTTGCCCGGTATCTGGATGACAAATCCGTTCCGGTCTGGCTGCGTCATGTCATTGTACCTGGCATTACCTACAAAGCGGACCTTCTCTACCAGTTGGGCCAGTTTATCGCCACCTTGCACAACATCCAATCCATTGATGTTCTTCCCTATCATGATATGGGTAAAGCCAAATACAAAAAGCTTGGTATCTCCTATCCTCTGGAAAAGGTAACGCCTCTTGGCCAGGAGGAAGCTTTGGCGGCACGCCAGATTATTCTGCGGGGAATCCGGGATGAGCAGACTGCTGTCCATAGTTTATCCAGATAGGAATACAGGCAGAAAACAGGACAGAAAAAATTATCTTATTGTACAGCATTTTCCACTTGAATATTTTTCGCAAATAGTATAGAATGATGACAAGAGCAAAGAAAATGCTATAGTCTATTTAAGGAGGATTTTATCATGGCATACGTAATTTCTGACGCATGTGTAAGCTGCGGTACCTGTGAGCCGGAGTGTCCGGTAAGCGCTATTTCTCAGGGTGATGGACAGTATGTAATTGATGCTGACAGCTGCATCTCCTGTGGTACCTGTGCAGGCGTTTGCCCCACCGGCGCAATCAGCGAAGGCTAATGTATTACATCAGCAACTACATAAATGCCTCTTCCATTTGTTATGGGAGGGGCATTTATTTCTGTCATGCCCATCTTTTGTTACTGTTCATGGGGAACATCTTCTTGCCCGTCTTCGGCGGACAGGAAGCATCAGGCGTTCGCCGGATGTGGAATCTGTGAACTGTAACCATTTTTTACCCCATATTTTAATCAGGAGGATGATATAGATGGAAAGCTCCAAACCGTTAATTGCTCTTACTCCCTATCATAATCTGGAAAAAGATGAACCATACATGCGTCCGGCTTATTTAAACGCAATCCGCAAAGCTGGCGGCATTCCTGTAATCTTACCTTTAGAACCAGAGGAGGAAGATCTGGTGCAGCTTGTCAGCTCGTTTGACGGATTCCTCTTTACCGGCGGCCCTGATCTCCATCCCTTTCACTTTGGCGAAGAGACTCATCAGCATTGTCACAATGTATCAATCAAGCGGGACCGTCTGGAGCTTGCTTTGTTAAAGCTTGTTATGAAAGCGGAAAAGCCGGTTCTTGGCATCTGCCGGGGCATTCAGTTAATCAACATCTGCCTTGGAGGAGATATTTATCAGGATATTTCCAGCCAGCTTCCTGAGGATTTCCCTATTGCCCATACACAGCCTTTTTCCTTTGAAATTCCGTCCCATACAATAACTGTTGTTCCCAACACTCTGTTGGCAAGACTTGCAGAGGACAGCATCATTCAGGTCAACAGCATGCACCACCAGGCAATCCGGAAACCAGCTCCCGGACTTGCCGTCACAGGCTATGCCCCCAATCATTTGGCAGAATGTGTGGAAATGCCCGATTATCCTTCCTTTTTCCTGGGCGTACAGTGGCATCCGGAATATTTGTGGCAAAAAGACCCTGCCGCAAGAAATATTTTTGCAGCATTTGTAAAAGCTGCTGTCAAAAACCCCCAATAATCTGCTATAACAGGGAACAGAGATACCACAACAGCTTCCCCCAACTGGCTTTACTTCACTGGTTTTATCTTGCTGGCTTTATCTTGCTGGCTTTACACTTAAAGCAGGCTTTGAAAAATGGAGCCAGAATCATTAAACCCCGAAGGTCTCATCCGGTCCACCACAATCTGTCTGTAACCGGAGGAGACCTTCAGCCATGACTTAACAATTCCCAATGCCGCTCCACTAAAATTCCCTTATATTTTTGCAAATTACCCTTATTTTCTTCAATCAGCCTCATCAGCACTGTCACAGCACTGACCACTGCCTCTTTCAACCCTTTTCCCTCTAAAAGTTCTCCAATCATCACAGCCGAAAAGATATCTCCGCTTCCTGGAACCCGCACAGGCAGATATTCATAGGGAACCTGAAAATATTCCTGTTTCCAGTGGTCATATCCATATACCAAATGACTTTCACATATACTTTTGTCTTCCCTGCATATGGTCTTAACTGCGCTGGTAATCACCACAGACCTTCCGGAAATCTCCCGAAGTCTGTCTGTCAGCTCCCGAAGCTCCTCCTCGGTCCCTTTCTCCTGTCCCGGACGAATTCCTGTAAGAAACGATGCCTCAGTCATATTGGGCGTCATCACATCTGCATAAGCAGCCAGCTTTCTCATGGCAGCCACACGCTCCGGCCCAATCCCATTGTACAGCTTTCCTCCATCTGCCATAATCGGGTCTACCATAACAAGCGGTTTATTTCCTGTACGCATACCAGTGCAGTCCGTCTCTGGTGCCAATGTCAGGCTACTTATATATTCTCCGATTAATTCTGCCTGCTCCTCAGATACAATAAATCCAGTGCAGATACAATCCATGGAAAACTCCAGCTCTTTCCATACCTTCATGGTATTTTTCATATAATCTGTCATATCCTGAATGCAGAACCGCCCATAATCCAATGTATTGGATATAATGGCTGTGGGCAGCTGAAAAACAGCATGTCCTCTTCTTGACAAGATCGGTACCATGGCTGCCAATGCCACCTTCCCATATCCGGGCAAATCATTAATCAACAGAACATTTTTTCTCTCACACATACCTTTTTCCCCCGGTCAGTAGCCCAAATAATTCAGCAATGCCTTACATCCAGCAGTCACATCCTCATAGGTAGCCTCAAAATCCCCTGTATACCAGGGATCTGCCACATCCCGTTCATTGTCCGTAAAAGACAGCAGCTTAAACACTTTACCATCTGGATCTCCCCCCAGTATCCGCCGCATGTTGCGGATATTCCACTCATCCATGCCAATCAGATAATCATATTTGTCATAATCTGACTTCTTCAGCTGTACGGCTGTCTTCCCAGCAGTACTGATGCCCTCTCTGCCCAGCCTCTCTCTCGTCCCCCGGTGAACCGGATTGCCGATTTCTTCTGTACTTGTGGCTGCGGAGGCAATTTCAAACTGGTCAGCTATACCTGCCTTTTTTACCATATCTTTTAAAACAAATTCTGCCATTGGACTTCTGCAAATATTGCCGTGACATACCATTAGTATCGAATAGTGAGTTTTCCAATTCTTATTATCTACTTTTTTCACAAGTTTCCTCCTTAATACCCAATACATTTAAGTGAATGTTCACAAAAATGTATTGGGTTTATATTTTCAGTTTTATTTTGACCTTATCACTATCTTTTGGCTATCATCGGGATTCCATGCTTTCAGCACTTCCCATTCTTTTTTTCTCCCTGTTTCCAGCCTATGCCTAATGTATCCAAGTTCTTTAAACCGTTTCACTCTATAATGAACCGTTGTTGTACTTAGACCACTTATTTCAACTAATTCTTGTATAGATATTTTACTGTTATCTCGAATCGCATTGAAAATAATCTCACTCGTTCGGTCTATATCCTGACGCTTGTATTTCATTTCGTCCTTATCAAGATAATAAACCAATTTTTTTTCTTTTGCAAGTCTTTCACACAATTCATGGTTGTTTATTCCCAGCAACTGATCCATTTGAAATGTAACCTCAAGCCGATTACTGAATATAAATATTTTATCTATAAACTCAAGAACTGTATTTATACTTGCTTCTTCCATTCCTCCTTCCTCCAGCAAATTTTGTATCTCATTGATACGGTTTTCTGTATCCTGTAATTCTCCATATTTCTTTTCTATATGGAAAAGTTTTACCTTTAGTTCCTCGCGTTCCTTTTCATATTTGCTTACCGCATTCTTATAATTTTCATTAGTAAGAATACCTTCCAGTAATTTGTCTGTCAACTTATTTATCTTACTATTAACTCCATTAATCGCTTCTTTAATCTTGTCCGTCTCCATTTTAGAACTGTCATTTTCTCTTAAATTATCAATACTGGATTTTAAAAATCCTAATGATTTTTCGATCAGTTTATTATCTGTTCCAAAATGTTCTTCGGTTATCTTTTTTATAATTTTATAGACAACCTCTTGTTTGATGGTTGGACTGTCACAACCATCACTTAACCGAGTATCAATTTTTTTGCTTTTGCTTTTTTGATACTGGTTTTCAGTTCTCCGTCCATATTTTATATGCCTGCTACATTTCCAGTCGTATACACGCCTCCCATCTCCTAATTTTCTCGCCTGCTTACTATATCTGTCGCCGCATATCCCACAGATTAGCTTTCCATTCAATTTAGAGCTTCCAGCAAAATAACCAACGACCTTTTCTTCTTCAAAATCGTTTCCTACTTTGCTTTTTCTGCTCTGCAACATAGCATTTGCTAAAGAAAATGTTTGTGGGCTAATGATTGCCGGGACAACATCTTCTTTTACGATCCATGTATTTTCTGGATTGTGGATATATTTTTTCTTTCCATAATCATAAGTTCTTTGATTATAGATAACGGTTCCCATTACTTTAGGGTTCCGTAAAATATTAGATATAACGCTATTACTAAACATCTTACCGTTATGGTTTGTATATCCCATAACGTAAAGTCGTTTTGCAATTTTATGAACCCCTAGCCCTTGTATGCAGAGGTCAAATATAATCTTTATCATGTGTGCCTCTGCTTTGTCTATTACTACTTTTTTCTTTCCGCTATCCTCATCATATTTGACCTTATAACCCCAAGTCTTATTTGTGAATATAACTGCCGCTCCATTTTCCTGCCTTGTTAAATGCGCCTCCCTCGCCTTTAAACTTAGGCTCTTGCTATAATCTTCTGCAAGAACCGCTTTTATCTTAATTAGAGTATCACTTGTTATATTGTAATACTCATTTGTAAGATAAAAGAATATCTTAATATCGTTTTGGATAACCAAGTCCAGAAATTTGCAAAATTCCAGCAAGTTTCTGTTTAAACGTTCAACATCCTTGGTTACAATGATGTCGATACGTCTATTTACAATATCTTCTATCATTCTCTGATATTCCTTTCGTCCCGCTACCTTAGTACCAGACTTTCCATCATCAATATACACATTTTCTATGGTAGCACCTAATTCTTGTGCTACCATTTTCCCTTTTTCTTCCTGATGGGCAATAGAGTCCTGCTGCGCCTCCTTTTGCGTGCTTACCCTAGCATAAATACCTGCTTTCATCATTTTCTTTTCTCCCTCTCTAATTATCATTTTTATTGCTTTGATCCATAACTCTATTTTCATATTCAACTATTTCTTCTATGGAAATAGAGTTTTTCTCGTGTAACCATCTTCCTATATTTAATAGGAATCTGGTTTCAAAATCTAGCTTCTTCTCCATGCTATCCCTGGCTCCTTTCAGCCAGCCATAGATAGAAAACATTTCCAAAATATAAATCCTTTCCCCTTGATTGGTGAGGGATTGTAACGCTTGGGTTCCTTTTCGTCAAGCATAAGATTTATATTTTTTAATGTCTGTTATCTAGCTGGCAGATTTCAATAAATAAAATTGATATCTACCAATATCAGAAAGCTTGTTTTATAATATGTCTGATTTATCCCAAATCTTAGTGTATAGAAGCAGACGTATAGCACCGCTATTAAAATCTTCCTCTTGTTTTGAAACTTCCTATTGCTTTTAAATCTTTCTCCTGCTTTTAAAACTTCCTCATATTTTTTTAAATCTTCCTTGCAAATCTTTCTCCACTTTTCAGATAAACTTTCCCATAAAAAATAGCTGACTATGAATCAGCCAGCCATTAAAATCTGTTTGCTCTACATACCCCCTTTCTAGTTCATCCTTTATTTTATCGAAGCTTTTCTTTGTATAAGGGATTTCAAATATCCTATCAAATAAAGCTTCTCTTTTTTCATCACTATTTAAACAAGAGAATAAATGACATAAATTTTTGTTTATATCATTGTATATTTCTGTTTCATGTGGTGCCATGGATAAAAACTCATTTGCCATGCCGCCGAATCCCGATATGTGCCTTCTTTTCCCCACCATTAAAGAATTTAGTAATGGTGCTAGATGATATTTACCACCTGGGTATGGTGCAACTGTTGCTTTGAAATCCATTTAT
>CATLIJ010000025.1 GCA_949948825.1 uncultured Clostridiaceae bacterium | reverse complement strand
CATTACGGATTTGCCGGGAACTGCTACTATGGCTGAGTTTGCCGCGGTGCTGGGAGTGGGGATGCAGGAGGCTGCGCCGGGGCTGGGAGCTATGATTGCCGTAGATCCCATTGCAGATGTGCCAAGAACCTTAATCAATGTAACAGGCTGTATGGCTAATGGAATTTTTGTGGAAAGGATGGTGAGAAAGTGAAGGTGGTAATTATTGGCGGCGTGGCGGCAGGAATGTCTGCGGCGTCCAAACTGAAACGGCTTCTCAAGGACCAGGTGGAAATTGTGGTGTATGAGAAGGGGGAGGAGGTGTCTTATGGAGCCTGCGGGATTCCCTTTTATATTTCCGACCATATCCGTCAGGGAAGCGAGCTGATTGCCCGGACGGCAGAAGAATTTGCCAAAAGCGGGATTCCGGTAAAAACCTGGCATGAAGTTACTGGAGTGGATACAGGAAAGAAAACTGTGACTGTGAAGAATTTAAAGAGCGGGGAAGAATTTACGGATGATTATGATAAGCTTATCATTGGAAGCGGAGCTGGAGTGAGGCATTTCCCGCCTTTTGACAAGGAGTATGAGAATCTGTATGAGATTCGGAATGTGGCAGACGGAACCCGTGTGAAAAATGCCTTGCTGGAGGATAAGCCCCGGTATGTGGTGATTGTCGGAGCAGGATTTATCGGCCTGGAGGTGTCAGAAGCCTGCCGTCATTACGGACAACATGTGACTGTGGTGGAATTGGCAGATCATATTCTTCCTGCCTTTGACACAGAACTTAGCGAGGCTCTTAAGGGAGAGCTTGAGAAGAACGGAGTTGCAGTAAAGACCAGCACAAAGGTAACAGAGCTGATTGGTGAGAATGGTGTGATTGTGAGAGCCCGGATTGAGGGGAAGAATGAGGCTGGTGATGTGGTTGCGGAGGAGATTCCTGTGGATCTGATGATCAACAGCGCAGGCATTGCCCCGGCTACTTCTTTTATTGATAATGTGGAGAAGGCGAAAAACGGCGCCATCTGCGTCAATGAGCGGATGGAGACCAGCGTGGCGGATGTGTATGCTGCCGGAGACTGCAGCATTATGCGGTCAGCCATTACAGGGCTTTACACCTATGCGCCTCTTGGAACCAATGCCAATAAACAGGGACGGATTATTGGAGATATCTTAGGAGGTGTGGAGCCAAAGCCATTTAAGCTCATTGGAAGCTCTGCCCTGCGTCTGTTTGGAATGGATGCAGCCAAGGTGGGGCTGTCAGAGAAGGAAGCTAAGGCAAATGGGATGGATTTTAAGGTCAATACCATTACAGGCAACAGCTATGCTTCTTATTATGGGACGGAAAAACTGAATATTAAGTTAATTTATGATGCCAAAACCAGGGTGGTGTTGGGGGCCGAGACCTGGGGGCAGGGAATTGTGGTGCCAAGAGCCAATTACTATGCCATTGCCATTTATGCGGGACTGACTGTGGATGAGATGGGATTTATGGATCTGTGTTATTCGCCGCCATTTTCCGGAGTGTGGGATGCAGCGCTGATTGCAGGAAATACAGCAAAGTAAGAAGGTAAAGCAGCGCTTCAGGGTTACAAAAGAAATAAAAAATACAAGGGGGAACAGGTATGTTTGAAAAAAGAAGCAAAAAGAATTATGGGGTTTTGAGCATTATCTGAAAAACTATGAAAAAAGGAGAACCTGAAGTATGAAAGATAAGAGTCAGACAACAAAGCGTTCCTTTATTCTGCGCTTCCTGGATATGATTGAGGTGGCAGGAAACAAGCTTCCCACGCCTCTTACGATTTTCTTCTATCTGGCAGTGTTTGTAGTGATTCTCTCTGGTATTGGCGCGGCCATGGGATGGAGCGCTACAGGTGAGATGTATAACTCTGGCAGCGGTACAGTGGAGGAAACCACAGTGACCGTGATGAGCCTGTTCAGTATTTCCGGACTGCAGTATATGCTGACTTCTGCAGTGGGAAACTTTACCAGCTATGCGCCTCTTGGATTTACGGTAGTGATTATGCTGGGAATTGGTGTGGCGGAAAGCTCCGGCTGGCTGGACGGCCTGATTAAGAAGGTGGTGAAAATCACCCCGGCCCAGCTGGTGACTCCTATGGTGGTGTTCATCGGAGTTATGACCAATGTGGCGGAAAATGCAGGCTATGTGGTGTTTATTCCTCTGGCAGCCATGATTTTCCGGGCATATAAAAAACATCCCCTGGCTGGTGTGGCGGCAGGCTTTGCCGGTGTGTCCGGCGGCTTTTCTGCCAACCTGCTAATTGGTTCTGCAGATGCTACTTTATCCGGTTTCTCCACAGCAGCAGCTCAGACCTTGGACCCGGCCTACAATGTAACGCCTCTGTCCAACTGGTTCTTTATGATTGCTTCCACATTTTTGATTACCATTGTGGGAACCTTGATCACAGAGCTGGTGGTGATTCCCCGATTGGGGCCGTATAAGGAGAATGGAGACGGAACTCTGGTGGAGGTTTCCAGCCAGATGACAGATAAGGAGGAGAAGGCCCTTCGGGTGGCAAACTGGGTGTTTGTGGGAATTGTGGCTGTTTATGTGATTGCCTGTATTCCTGGCAATTCCTTTATGAGAAATCCGGATACCGGAAGCCTGATTGAAGGCTCTACCTTGATGAATGCCATTATTCCTCTGTTTACCTTGCTGTTTTTCATTCCTTCCTTTGTGTATGGAAAGCTTTGCGGAAGCTTTAAGAGTGATAAGGATGTGGTTGCTTCCTTTAACAAATCCATTGCATCCATTTCCGGATTTATTGCTATGGCATTTGTGGCTTCTCAGTTTACCAATTATTTCAGCAAGACGAACATCGGACGGATTTTATCCTTTAAGGGTGCAGAGCTTTTACAGAGCCTGAATGTAAATTCAGTTGGACTGATGATGTGCTTTATTCTGGTGGCTGGTTTTGTAAACCTGTTTATGGCGTCTGCGTCTGCCAAGTATGCCATCTTTGCACCTGTGTTTGTGCCAATGTTTATGAAGATGGGTCTTTCTCCGGAGCTGACTCAGGTGGCTTACCGGATCGGCGACAGCACCACCAATATTATTGCGCCGGTAATTGCCTGGATTCCGTACATATTGACTGTTATGAAAAAGTATGATAAGGACACAGGCTGGGGAACCTTGGTTTCCTCCATGCTGCCCTATTCCATTGCATTTCTGGTGAGCTGGTCCGTAATGCTGGCAATCTGGATGGTGCTGAACCTGCCCCTTGGACCTGGAGCGCCGGTGTTCTATACCATTGGATAAGCAATCAGGGATTTTCAGTTGTGCTTGGGTAATGTATGGATGAGGAGGATGAAGCATGTTTGAGGAGAGAATTGCAAGGGTAATTCAGAATATGGAGGAGAAGGGGCTGGAGCAGATGCTGATCAGTGACCCGCCGTCCATTTATTATCTGACAGGCAAATGGATTTTGCCCAATGAACGTCTGCTGGCCCTGTACCTGAATAAAAACGGCAATCACAAGCTGTTTGTCAATCAGCTGTTCACTGTGGATGGGGATATTGGCATGGAAAAGGTGTGGTTTTCAGACACAGATCCAGGGTGTGAGATCATTGCCAGATATACAGACCATTCTAAGCCTTTGGGCATTGATAAAAAAATGGCTGCCCGGTTTCTTCTGGAATTTATGGACTTAGGAGCGGGAAGCGGTTTTAAGAATGCCTCGGAGTGTGTGGATAAAGCCCGCCGGGTGAAGGATGAGGAAGAGAAGGAAAAGATGATTCTGGCTTCCAGACTCAATGATGAGGCCATGGAGCGGTTTAAAGGTCTGATTCGGGAGGGAGTTACAGAGCTTTCTGTGGCATCTGAGATGAATGCCATTTACAAGGAGCTGGGAACCGAAGGGCCGTCCTTTGGGCCACTGGTCAGCTTTGGGGCCAATGCAGCCATTGGCCATCACAAGCCGGACAACACGGTTTTAAAGCCAGGAGATTGTGTTCTGTTTGATGTGGGATGCAAGAAAAACAGCTATTGCTCTGACATGACCCGGACCTTTTTCTATAAGAGTGTAAGTGACAAGGCAAGAGAGGTTTACGAGATTGTAAAGAAGGCAAATCTGGCGGCTCAGGCAGCCATGAAGCCAGGAATGCGGTTCTGCGATATTGACAAGGCAGCCAGAGATATTATTACGGAAGCTGGATATGGTCCTAATTTTACCCATAGACTGGGACACTGTATTGGCATAGAGGTCCATGATGCAGGAGATGTGTCCTCCATCAACAAAGATGTGGTGGAAGAAGGCATGATTTTCTCCTGTGAGCCGGGAATCTATCTGCCAGGTGAGCTGGGAGTGCGGATTGAGGATCTGATGCTGATGACAAAAGATGGGGCTGTGAGCCTGAACCAGGTGTCCAAGGAGCTGGAAGTGATGGAATAATCCTATAAAAGAAATCCCCTGCTGTCAGCAGGGGATTTCTTTTATACACAGGCCCACGCAGAGGAATATGCCGCTAATGCGGCCCGCAGGGAAAAATATTCCATGCTTAATCAATAGGAAATCGTACATGCTTTTGTCTATCTCAAAATTCCGGATTTGATCACCTGAATAACCTTGAGATCTTTGTCCAGAAGCACCAGATCTGCCTGCTTGCCCGCAGAAATGGAACCATATTGCCTGTCAACTCCAAGGCATACAGCCGGATTGATGGTTGCGCAGGCTACAGCTGTCTCCAGGGGGATTCCCATTTCCTGTACAGCAGTCCGCATACAGTCCATAAGATTGGTGGCAGATCCAGCCAGAGCCCCGTCAGAGGCTAAGGTAGCCCGGTTGCCCTTCACATCCACATCCAGACCGCCCAGAGAATACCGGCCATCCGGCATACCTGTGGCCCGCATACTGTCGCTAATCAAAACCATCCGGTCCGCTCCGATCATGGAGAAGGCTCCCCGGACCGCAGACGGATGAATGTGTACCCCGTCGCAGATTATTTCCGCATAAACATGGGAGGAGTCAGCCACAGCGCCAATCACTCCCGGCGCCCGGTGGGAGAAGGGAGGCATGGCATTGTACAGATGAACCGCATGATTTGCTCCTGCATGAAAAGCAGCCATAGCAGTATCATAGTCTGCATTGGTATGAGCAAGAGAAATATTTACCTTATCCTTCATCTGACAGATAAAATCTTCAAAATCCGGATTATCCTCCGGGGCAATGCCAATAAACTTCACCAGACCTTCCGAGGCATCCAAAAACCGCTGGCTGATCTCTTTACTGCAGGGAAGGATATAATCCGGATTCTGCGCCCCCTTTTTCACCCTGCTGATAAACGGCCCTTCCATATTAATGCCAAGCAGATCCGCCCGTTTAGAATTTTCCTCCGAATGCTGATTCAAACTCTCCTTTTTATAGGCAGCAGCTGTGGACAGAATCTGCTCCAGCTCCTCCACAGGAAGAGTCATAGTGGCAGGGGCAATCCCAGTAACTCCCACAGAAGCCTCATACTCTGCAATCTTTTCAATGGCCTCCACAGAGCCATCACAAAAATCAAACCCCATACATCCATGAAGATGAAGGTCAATCAATCCAGGGATTGCATAACACCCCTTACCATCCATCTCCGGCCCAGTCTCAGAATGATCCACAAAAAGACCATTTTCAATAAAGATATCACCTTTTACAAATGTTTTTTCTTCTGTGAAAATCTGGACGTTTTTAATAATCATTGAAAGAGTACCTCCTTTTAAAAAATTGAGAAAGGTCCGCGGCAGAGGAGCAAGGGAACGCGGGCAGACGCGTTCTCACTCCGTTTTTCACGTTGCGGTACTAAGGAACTGTTAAAGAATTAATCTTTACATCTGACTTGCCTAAATCTTCTTATGCTGCGTTGTTGTCAATCGGCGTACCCCAGTACGCCTCATTCCTCCGCCTTGCATAAAAAGATTTATCCAGCGTCATATGCAAAGTTAATTCTTAACAGTTCCTAAGGCTGCAAAATACGCAGCCTAAGGACCGACGTGAAAAGAGGGTCTGCCCGCGTTCCCTTGCTCCTCTGCCGCTACATTTCCGGCAATTTCCATAATTCTAAAAGACATGAGGCAGTACAAAAACAATCCCTTGATTACAATACAAGGAAAACATATCATAGTTTTTTTAATGCACAACAAGCCAATAGCCCAGCGGCGGAGACAATCTGGCATGGCCTGAAGACCCTCTTTTCACGCCGGCACTTAGGCTGCGTACTTTGCAGCCTTAGTACCGCTGCGTGAAAAACGGAGCGAGAGCGCGTCTTCAGGCCATGCCAGATTGCCTCCGCCGCGAACCTATTAAATTAGACCCACTATAAAAAACCTACCTTTTCCCCTCTAACGCCCGCAGCGTATTCCCATGCAGATGCTCCTTCCTCCCTTTATCCTGTTCAGAATAGCAGGAGTAAAGGATATCCAGCATGAGCAAAATCGGAAACTGAGGAGAGATTACATTTCCCTGGTTTAAGTGCCGTAAGGAGGGCATCAGCACAACCTCTGAGCAGTATTCATAAAACCGGTCTGCATTTTTGGCTGTGATGAGTACGGTTTTTGCGCCTCGTTTGTGAGCTTCCCGAAGCATAAAAAGCACATCTTTTGTATCGCCGCTGATGGTAATGCCAAATACCAGACTTTGTCTGTCCTGAAATATGGCATGCATCCGGATCAGATCGCTGTCCTGGAGAGAGTCAATATTCACGCCAATCCTCATAAACCGCATTTCCATCTCTGCTGCCGCATGTCCGGAGCTGCCTCTTCCGCAGACAATCACCCGTTTTGCATCTCCCAAATACTGTGCAATCCGGCCAATCTGCTCCTCGTCTACCAGACTGTAGGATTTATTCAAAAGCTCCTGGTAAGCATTGAGAATCATTCGGGTGTTCCCGGTCATGGATTCTTTTTTTTCCACAAATGTGGTTTCATACTGGTACACAAATTCCCGGTATCCCCGATAACCGCATTTCTGTGCAAAACGGGACAAAGATGCCTCGGATACAAACAGACGGTCTGCCATGGCCTTGGAGGACAGATCTACTTTTTCCTGGTTTTGAATAAAAAAGTCAGCAATATTTTTTTCCACAGCAGTAAAATTGTCATAATTCATTTTAATGATCGGCACTACGGATTTTACATAATATTCCATCCATCTTCCACCTTTTCGCGTGTGAGAGCGCTGATAATGGCGCTTGATTTACAGGCTTATGTGTTGTTGCGAAGGCTGGTGAAATGATAAAAGGCACCCAGCATTCCTGCGTCATTTCCATGCTTTGCAAAGGCAATCTGGATTCGGGAAGCCATGGTTTCAATGAGATATTCTTTTACTGCATTTAAAATCCGGTCCTTTAAATAAGCTTCCTGTGCCATGATGCCTCCTCCCAGGACGACTGTCCGGGGACTGACTACATAGCAGATGTTGGCAATGCCCATTCCCAGTATATCTGCCATCTCATCAATGGCAGATATGCAGATGGAATCACCAAGCTCTGCTTCCTGGAAAATCCGGTATCCGTTCCAATCCTTTTCCTCCTGCTGCTTTTTTTCCGCGACTTTTTTAACCAGTGTGCTTGCAGCTCCCAGGGCCTGAAAGCTGCTGCCTCTCATGTGCATATAACCGATCTCGCAGGCCATATTACCAAAGCCATGGAATACCTTGCCGTCAATGACCAGACAGCCGCCGATTCCCGTGCCAATGGTCAGCATAAGCATAGGGTCTGCTCCTTTTCCGGCACCGGACCGGTATTCGGCCAGACCAGCACAGTTGACATCATTTTCCACCTCACAGGGAATGCCAAAGGTGTGTTCCAGGGTTTCCTTAAAACGGGTGCCAGCGTATTCCGGAATCAGAGAAGCAGCATGAAAGATTTCTCCTTTTTGTGTGTCTACCATGCCAGCTGTGGAAATACAGATTCCATCATAAGCTTCGGCCCGGAGAAAATTTTCAACAATGCCAATGGTTTTTTTCAAGATGGAGGGACCGCCTGAAAAAGCTTCTGTAGGCATCTCCTGACGTTGGGATAAAACACCCTTTTCATCAATTACCCCATATTTAATGGCGGTTCCTCCAATATCAACTGCAATATATTTTTTCATGCCTCTACCTAATCATATCATACTTATTAAAATTTTTCAGCAACATTGTTACGAATCCTTATTGGTAAATGGTAGTATACTTTGCTGGCGCTGAGGTATCTCCCTTCATTTTCCGGGAAATGATGCTGGCCGGGATTCCTACTGCAAGAGATACTGCAATGGAAATCAGGGAGTAAGACCAGATGGAGACAGCTCCGGCTGGCGCGCAGTATTTGATTCCAACCATCACAGCAGAGGCTGCGATGAATGCCAGCGTGGCTCCAAATGTATTGGCAACCTTTGTAAATGCGCCCAAAATGAAGGTGCCGATCAAAATGCCAAGTACCAGTCCCATGAATCCGTTGAACCACTCATAAGCAGATTTAATATCTCCATTGGCCAGCACAATGGCTACCACAATAGCAAAAATACCTACAATCAAAGATACATACTGGCCAATCTTTGTCTGTGTGTCAAAGCTTAATTCCTTTTTGGTCAGACGTGCCTGAATATCCAGCGTCCAGCTGGCAGCCACAGAGTTAAGTCCTGTGGACAGGGTGGACTGAGAAGCAGCATAGATGGCGGCAAGCAGCAGACCGGTCATTCCCACAGGCAGCTCAAAAGCAATGTAGGAAGCGAAAATCTGGTCCTGAGCAGCAGCCGGCGGCAGGGCGTTTTGCTTATAAAATACATAGAGTCCGGTTCCAATGAGATAAAATACAGTTGCAATAAAAATAGACAGCGCTCCGTTGGTCAGCATCATTTTGTTCAGTTTTTTCTGATCCGTGGTGGTGGTGAACCGCTGTACAATATCCTGGCTGGATACATAGGAACCCATCGTGTTAAAGCCTGCCCCGATAATCATTAAAAATACACTGTCTTTTAAAAGATTGATGTTAAAAATCGGCTGGTCCGCAGAGAGGAATTTGCCTTCTGACCCAAAGGTTTCAAAAATCGTTCCAAAGCCTCCGTCAATGTGGGCAACCAGGAAGAAGAGAGCTATGGTTACTCCCACTAACAGAACAGACCCCTGGATAAAGTCAGTCCAGAGAACAGACTTTAAGCCTCCGGTGTAGGAGTAGATAATGGCAATCACTCCCATAATGATAATCAGCAGATTGACTGAGATTCCGGTCAGATTTCCCAGTACCATACAGGGAAGGTACATGATAATGGACATCCGCCCAATCTGATAAATAATGAACATGACTGCACCTAACACCCGAAGTCCCCGGCTTCCGAACCGCAGCTCCAGATAGTGATAAGCTGTATCAATGTCCAGCTTGCTGTAAATCGGCAGGAAAAACCGGATGGTAAGGGGAATGGCCAAAAGCATTCCCAGCTGTGCAAACCACATCAGCCAGGTTCCTGCATAGGAATTTCCTGCCAGGGAAAGGAAGGAAATAGGGCTTAACAGGGTTGCGAATATGGAGACAGATGTCACCCACCAGGGGACTGTTCCATCCCCCTTAAAATACTCTTTTCCTTTCATGTCCTTCTTGGCAAAGAACAGTCCGGCAAACAATACTGCGGCCAGATAGACCACTAAAATGACCAAATCAATGGTTGTAAATCCCTTCATACATTATCCTCCTCGTATTTGGCAACAGTTCAGATTCCATGCGGTCTGAACTGCTGCCATCCTTGCGAAACTGAGTGACCTGGTTACAAAAAAAGCAATTATGCCAGATAAATGGCTTTTGCGTCCCGGATCATTTTTGCTGCTTCCTCAATAACAGGTCTGTCCTGACTGGCAACAGGAGCAAGAGGCGCTGCTACGCTGCCTAAATCCAGGTTTTCATTGATCTTTAAGATTTCCTTGATTACTCCGTACATATTGCCATGAGCAGAACACATTTTATAAATAATGGAGTTAACGTCATATTGAATTTTCCGTGCATGCTCCATTTCTCCTGCCTTTACATATTCATCCATTTTCAGGAACAGCTCTGGCATGACCCCGTAGGTTCCTCCGATTCCGCCCTCTGCTCCAATGACCCGGCCGCTGACAAACTGCTCGTCCGGACCATTAAAGATAATATAGTCATCACCTGCTGCCTGTTTAAACATCTGAATGTCCTGCACAGGCATGGAGGAGTTTTTCACGCCAATCACATTGGGATTTTTCCGCATTTCCGCAAACAAGGGCATGGTCAGGGCAACTCCTGCCAGCTGGGGAATATTGTAAATAACAAAATCTGTGTTGGGAGCAGCAGCGCTGATGTCATTCCAGTATTTTGCAATGGCATGCTCTGGCAGGTGGAAGTAAATGGGCGGGATGGCGGCAATGGCGTCCACTCCCAACTGCTCTGCATGGGCAGCAAGAACCTGGCTGTCCTTTGTGCTGTTGCAGGCCACATGTGCGATGATGGTGAGCTGGCCTCTGGCTGCTTCCACCACATTTTCCAGAACAATCTTCCGGTCTTCCACGCTCTGGTAAATACATTCTCCTGAAGAACCGTTGACATATACGCCTTTTACGCCTTTTTCCACAAAATACCGGGTAAGGGCCTGGACTCCGGCAGGACTGATATTGCCTTCTTCATCATAGCAGGCATAGAATGCAGGGATAACGCCTTTGTACTTGTCCAAATTTCTCATAGTATCTTCTCCTTTTTATATATTGATTTGGTTGATATGGAACGCAAAATAAACTGTCTGGTATGCTCACAGCTTTATGCCAGTGCGTCTGCAAACATTTTGGTGATGATCTGGGGACGGGTGATAATGGACCCGACCACAACACAGTAAGCCCCCAGTTCAATGACCCGATGTGCCTTTTCGGGTGTATTGATGTTTCCCTCCGCAATCACAGGATGAGCAGCCTTTGAAATAATTTCCCGAAGAATCTCAAAGTCATTGTCCTCAATCTGAAGTCCTTCGCTCTCTTTGGTGTATCCCACCATGGTAGTGCCGATAAAATCAAATCCCAGTTCATCGGCAAAAAGGGCTTCTTCCACAGTGGAACAGTCTGCCATGAGAAGCTGCTTTGGATATTTCTGACGGACTTCGCGGTAAAAGTCAGCTAGAGTCTTGCCGCCCGGACGCAGATGACAGGTGGCATCCATGGCCAGAATCTCCGGCTTTACTTCCATCAGCTCATCCACCTCCTTCATAGTGGGAGTAATGTAGACCAGACTGTCGTCATAATCCCTCTTTACGATGCCAATGATCGGAAGACTTACCTGGGAGCGTATTTCCAGAATGTCCTCCCGGGTGTTGGCGCGGATTCCGGATGCGCCGCCTTCTCTGGCTGCCAGCGCCATCCGTCCCATGATGAAGGAAGAATGGAGCGGCTCATGGGGAAGGGCCTGACAGGAAACCACCAGCTTCCCTTTTAGGTGTTGCACTTTCTCGTTCATGTTCGTTAACCTCCTTGGTTGATGGTTACAGTATAGCGTCTGCCAAAGGAATTGCAACTATTCGGAAGGGTTCTGAAAGTACTTTTGGGGTTTTCTAAATGCACCAGTTTACAAGGGAATTTTTGGGAAGCTTTTTGTTGAAAATGCACAAATTTTTGAGAATGCTTTCGTTGCAGCTTACGGAGGAAATGGTTGTTGATCGCAGGGCGGGGAAAAACGGAAAGTGAGAATTAAAAAGCATGGATTTACAGAGACCTATATTATGTGGTAAACTGATAGGGTAAGATGTGAGAGGCAGTCATGGCTGCAAGAAAAATGTAACGGTTCAGACTGTTGCTGAAAAAAACGTGTAAAAGGACAGGGACAGAACAATTATGATTAAATTAGTGGTATCAGATATTGATGGAACTCTTTTGGTGGATGGAGGAAATGAATTGAATCCGGAGCTGTTTGATGTGATTTTAAAGCTGCGGAAGCAGGGAATGCAGTTTGCAGCGGCCAGCGGAAGGCAGTGGGTTAGCATTGAGAGGACCTTTGATCCCATTAAGGAAAAGATATTTTATCTTTCTGACAATGGGGCTTATGTGGGGCTGCACGGAAGGAATCTTTACCTGAATACTGTGGAGCCGCAGCTGGTCCGGCAGATGGTAAGGGAGATCCAGGAGGCAGGGCTGATGCCCATGGTCAGCGGTCCGGATACGGTTTATCTGGATGCAAAGGACCAGGAGTTTTGTGACTGGCTGGTGACGGGATACCGGTTTCAGGTTCAGCAGGTAAAGGATTTGATGGAGGTGGAGGAACCGTTTATCAAGGTTTCCGCTTATCGTCCGTCAGACATTGACCGGGCCACCAGGGATATTCGGGAGAAGTATAAGGATCGTCTGAAGATTGCCATTTCCGGGGATATGTGGATGGATTGTATGGCGCCGGGAATCAATAAGGGACAGGCTGTGAAGCTTTTGCAGGAGAGCCTGGGAATTTCACCAAAGGAGACTATGGTATTTGGCGATCAGATGAATGATATTGAGATGCTTGAACAGGCTTATTACAGCTTTGCAGTGGGCAATGCCAGACCAGAGGTGAAAAAAGCAGCCCGTTTTCAGACGGATGTGAATGTGAGAGACGGGGTGCTGAAGATTTTGAAGCTTCTGGTGGAATAGGCAGCTGGCACAGAGATGAGGTTTTTATGGCAAAAAGAAGAAGTCTGGCATGGGCAGCAGCAGTGGCTTTTCATGTGGCGCTTTTATTGGGAGGCTGTGGGGAGAGTGTTCCCATGACATCAGAGGTGAGGGAAGCAGAGGGGTATACGGACGGACAGATCATGCTGGTGGTGGCCACAGAGAAGAACCGCTACAGTGCGGTGTATTCGGATCCGGTTTGGCAGATTCCGATGGATCAGGAGGGAACCACTTTTCAGGAGTATTTGCTGGAGCAGGTGCGCCATTTCCTGGAGGAGGTAAAGATTATGAATCTGATGGCAGACCAACAGGAGATTACGCTGACCAACCAGGAGCAGGAACGGCTTCAGGAGCTGACAAAGGATTTTTATGAAAGTCTTACAGAGGCGGATTTGTCCTATATTGGAATCAGTCAGGAGGAGGTGTATCAGCTTTATTTGGAGTATTACCGGGCAGGCAGACTGGTGGAGGAGCTGACAAAGGATGTGGATCTGGAAATCAGTGACAGTGAGGCAAAGGTGATCGTGGTTCAGGAAATTCAGGTCAGTGACCACGAGGAGGCTCAAAAGCTTCATACACAGGTCATGACAGAGGGAGTGGATTTTGCCTCTTTGGCCAGAGCGGTTTCTCAGGGGGAGCAGGTTCAGAAAATGGTTGGCCGCAAGGAGAGGTCCCAGGAATATGAGGATGTGGTTTTTCAGCTTTCCGAAGGGGAGATTGGCCCGATTATCCGGGAGGGGGACAGCTTTTTTATTGTAAAGTGTATTCAGGACTATGATGAGGAGGCGACTCTGGCACGAAAGCAGAAGCTTTCTCTGGAGCGGAAGAACCGGGTGTTTCGGAAAGCTTTTGATGCATTTGCTTCCCATTACACGGTAAATATGGGAGGAGATATTTGGAGCCGGATTTCTCTTGGGGAAAAGGAGTCCTCCGGCACATCGGATTTTTTTGAGTGGTATACAGACTACATGGAGTAAGGGGGAGCAGGTATGGTTGCATTGAGGATTGAGGATTTGAAGCTTTTTACATCAAAGCTTTTTGTGGGAGAGATGTTTGACGAATGGCTTCTGCGGGAGGCCTCCATCACCACATTTAATGTTTTTACCATAGACGGAAGAGTCCGGAAGGGATATTTTACCGAACAGGAGCAGGAGGAGGGGCAGATCGGAGAGCTGTCCTCATGGAAAATGATAAGGCCGTTCAGCTTTTCTCTGATCAAAGGAAAGCGTTTGCCAGAAAGCTTTCAGATTACGCTTCAGCTTCCCCCAGGGCAGGTGGAGAAATTTTTACAGACCGTCCAGCCGGACTTTTTTTCTGACCAGGTGGGAGGGCTTTATCTTCACATCCGGTATGAGGAGCGGGGGATGTACTGTGTGACCGGTACCTCTCTGAAGGTGTTTACTTTAGATAAAAAGATTGAGCAGGAGTGGGATGCAACGGTAAAGAGATTTCTCAGGGAAAAAGAGGTTGCGTATACAGAGGAATGAGACGGGCAAGAAGCATCAGGCGTTCGCCAGATTCCATGCCCCGTGAACTGTAACAACTGTAACGGTTTATAGGAGTATAATCGGATAAAGGAATTGATAAAGCAAACAAAACGGAGTATGATAGGGAGAAGAGGAGGTGAATAACCATGATTTACCGTTCTATGTATATGGAGAGGATTCTTCCCTTTGTAGATGCTCCCTTTGTTAAGATTCTTACAGGGGTGCGTCGTTGTGGAAAGTCTACCATACTTCTTATGCTGCAGGAGGAACTAAAGAAAAAGGGCATACAGGAAAGGCAAATCCTGTCTTACCGATTTGATTCTCTCCAGTATGAAGAGATCAAGACAGCGCCAAAGCTGTATAAAGAAATAAAGGACCATCTTTTTCCAAATGGAAGGACCTATCTTTTTTTAGATGAGATTCAGGAGGTTTCTGACTGGGAGAAAGCAGTAAATTCTTTTATGACAGATTTTAATGTGGATATTTTTGTCACTGGCTCCAATTCCCGCATGATGTCCTCGGAAATATCCACCTATCTGACTGGAAGATATATTTCTCTTTTTGTATATCCGTTGACATTTTCAGAATATCTTTTGTTTCGCAAAGAATATGGGAGTGTGGGAGACCGAAAGGAGGAGTTTGTCCGATATTTGAGACAGGGCGGTTTTCCGGCAGTTCAGTTAAAAGAATATTCAGAGAATGAGGTGTATACGATTGTCCGGGATATTTACAATTCTACAATTTTTTCTGATATTGTGAAAAGAAATCAGATTCGAAAGATTGACCAGCTGGAAAGGATAGTGAAATATACATTTTCCAATATAGGACAGACATTTTCAGCTCTGTCCATATCAAAATATCTGAAAAGTCAGAACAGGACCATGGATTCTGAGACGGTAAATAGTTATTTGGATAAGCTGGAAAGGGCTTATATTATACATCGATGCTCCAGATATGATATTAAAGGAAAGGAAATTTTGAAAACTCAGGAGAAATTTTATCTTGCAGACCCGTCCTTTTGCCATAGTGTTTTGGGATATGATCCAGATCGGATTTCCAATATGATTGAAAATGTGATTTATATGGAATTGCGGGCCAGAGGATATGATGTTTATGTGGGAAAGCTGGACACAAAAGAGATTGATTTTGTGGCTGTGAGAAAAAATGAAAAGATTTATATTCAGGCAGCGAAAGAGATTACAGACATAAAAACAGAGAAAAGAGAATATGAGAATTTTCTTACCATTTCTGACAATTATCCAAAATATGTACTTCGGTTGGATGAATTTGGGCAGAGCAATTATGAGGGAATCCGAACGATGCATGTGACGGATTTTCTTTTGGAGTTGTGAGTTGTAAGTTACTGTTTACGAATTGTTAGCACTCAATAAAAATGAGTGCTAATTTCTTGTTGACATTTGTTCATTCTCGTATTAGAATAAGGAGCAGAGGTAATAAAAGAGTAAAATAGAAGAACAGGAGTGAGTACAATGGGCAATAAGTCAGGCAATTTATCGATTAACAGTGAAAACATATTCCCAATTATTAAAAAGTGGCTGTATTCAGACCATGATATTTTTTACCGGGAGCTGGTGTCCAATGGATGCGATGCGATTACCAAGCTGAAAAAGCTGGAACTCATGGGAGAGTATACAAAGCCGGAGGATCTGGAATATAAGATTCAGATTACAGTAAATTCCGACGAGAAATCCATTCAGGTGAAGGACAATGGCCTTGGCATGACAGCGGAAGAGGTGGAGGAGTATATTAATCAGATTGCATTTTCCGGCGCCCAGGATTTCCTGGAAAGGTATAAGGACAAGGCAAATGAGGATCAGATTATCGGACATTTCGGACTGGGCTTTTATTCTGCTTTCATGGTTGCGGATAAAGTGACCATTGATACACTGTCTTATAAGGAGGGAAGCACGCCGGTTCACTGGGAGTCAGAAGGCGGACTTACCTTTGAGATGAAGGATGGGGACAAGGAAGAGCAGGGTACGGTTATCACCTTGTACTTAAATGAGGACAGCTACGAATTTTCCAATGAATACCGGGCAAGAGAGGTTCTGGACAAGTACTGCTCTTTTATGCCGATTCCGATTTTTTTGGAGAACGCAGGAGCAGAGCCGGAATATGAGACCATTGACAAGGAAGAGCTGACTGATAAGGATACCATTGTGGAGACTGTGGTGGAGCCGGCCAAGACAGAGGAGAAGGAGAATGAGAACGGTGAGAAGGAGACCGTGGAGATTGAGCCGTCCAGGGAACGCTATAAGATCTTAAAGCGTCCGGAGGCGTTAAATGATACCACTCCTTTGTGGAACAAGCATCCCAATGAGTGTACAGAAGAAGAGTACCGGGCCTTTTACCGAAAGGTATTTATGGATTACAAGGAGCCTCTCTTCTGGATTCAT
>CATLIJ010000024.1 GCA_949948825.1 uncultured Clostridiaceae bacterium | reverse complement strand
ATTGGACATAATACAGATGGTCTTGGCTGGGTGAGAAACTGCCGTGAGAACGGAGTGGAGCTTCCGGGAAAAAAGATGACATTGGCTGGCTCCGGCGGCGCTGCTACAGCCATTGGGATTACAGCTACCCTGCAGGGACTGGGGGAATTGTCTGTGTTTGCCATCAGGGATGCCTTTTATGCCAGCGCAGAGGCCATGGTGGAAAAGATTTCCGCCCATGTGCCAAAATGCAGAGTGAAGCTTTATGATTTGGCGGATCGGGACAGGTTTTACCATGAGATTGGGGAAAGCAATATTTTTACAAATGCAACCCGTGTCGGCATGAAGCCAATGGACAGGGATACTCTGATTGAGGATATAAGTGTGTTTCACAAAGATCTGGTGGTATCGGATGTGGTATATAATCCAAGAGAAACCCGGCTTATACGGGAAGCCGGAGAGGCGGGGTGTAAGACAATTCCAGGGATTGGAATGCTGCTGTGGCAGGGCGCAGAAGCTTTCCGGCTGTTTACCGGGAGGGATATGCCAGTGGAAGAGGTTATGGAGAGGTATTTTAAAGAGTGATGAAACGAGGACGGCAGGGAAGCTGACATGAATTTTGGCATACAGGCAAGCCTGCCGCCCGAAATTTATAATAGTATCTCCGCCGTCTGGCAACAGTTCAGGGGGACATCTTCCTGTCCGTCTTTGACGGACAAGAAGCATCAGGCGTTCTCCAGATTCCCGCCCTGTGAACGGCAACAAAATTTACAAATATTTTGTTTGACAGCTGAGAAAGTGTTGTGGTATAGTAAGATATGGTTCAAAGGCGGTTCCGCCTTTTGTCCGGCGTTTCGCCAGAGATTCATAACGGAGAGATAGAAAAAGGATATAAGTACAGGGGAGGAGAAGGTGAAAGTGGAGAGATAAAAAAACTGGAATATTGTAAAAAATGGGTTGACATTTTGGGTGGAGTGTACTATTATAATAACAGATAACAGAACATTTGTTCGAGTGGAGGGTAATGATGAACAAGGATGATAAGTTAAAAGCGTTGGATGCGGCGATTACACAGATTGAGAAGTCTTATGGCAAGGGTTCCATTATGAAGCTGGGAGATTCTAAGGCGAATATGAATGTGGAGACGGTTCCTACTGGTTCTCTCAGCCTTGATATTGCATTGGGGCTGGGGGGTGTGCCTAAGGGAAGAGTGATTGAGATTTACGGTCCGGAGTCCAGCGGTAAGACCACAGTGGCTTTGCATATGGTGGCAGAGGTGCAGAAGCGGGGCGGGATTGCCGGTTTTATTGACGCGGAGCATGCGCTGGACCCGGTATATGCAAAGAATATAGGGGTAGATATTGACAATCTGTATATTTCCCAGCCGGACAATGGGGAGCAGGCTCTGGAGATTACAGAGACCATGGTTCGTTCCGGAGCTGTGGATATTGTAATTGTAGACTCTGTTGCTGCCCTGGTTCCCAAGGCGGAGATTGACGGCGAGATGGGGGATTCCCACGTGGGCCTGCAGGCGCGGCTTATGTCTCAGGCTTTGAGAAAGCTTACCGGAGTGATCAGCAAGTCCAACTGTTCTGTGATCTTTATTAACCAGCTTCGTGAGAAGGTGGGTGTGATGTTTGGCAATCCGGAGACTACCACAGGCGGCCGCGCTTTAAAGTTTTATTCCTCCGTCCGTCTGGACGTGCGCCGGAAGGAGGCGTTAAAGCAGGGGGGAGAAGTGATTGGCAACCATGTGTGCGTTAAGGTGGTGAAGAACAAGATTGCTCCGCCGTTTAAGGAGGCGGAATTTGATATTATGTTTGGTCAGGGCATATCCAGAGAAGGGGATATTCTGGACCTTGCCGCAAAGGAAAGCATTATTGAGAAAAGCGGCGCCTGGTATGCTTACAATGGATCAAAGATTGGTCAGGGCAGAGAGAATGCCAAGAATTACCTGAAGGAGAATCCTGCTGTATGTGCAGAGGTGGAGCGTAAGGTACGGGAGCGCTATGGGCTTCAGGGAGACGTGGTGGCTCCGGAAGCGCCGGAAGCAGAGAAAGTAAATGAGGAGGAATGATCAGGGCCAGGACATTTCAGAGGAGAGAAGGCGCAGAAAGAACCGGCCTGTCCGGGACTTTGCCCTTTCTCTTCTGGAAAGGTCTGATAAGACAGCCCAGGAGATGAGACAGAAGCTGAGAGAGCGGGAATACCAGCAGGAGGAGATTGAAGAAACACTTGCCTTTTTGGAGGAATATCATTATGTGGATGATGAGGAATATGTCCGCAGGTATATCCGCTCCTATGGAGCCAGAAAGAGTGTTCTCCGCATTCGGACAGAGCTGGAGAAGAGAGGGATCAGCAGAGAGCGGATCGATGCAGGACTTGAAGAGATTCCAGTCGATGAGGAAGCGCAGATTGCTGACTGGATTCGGAAGAAGGGCTATGATACGGATCAGGGCCTGGAGCCACACGAGTACCGCAAATTGGCGGCTGCATTAGGAAGACGGGGATATTCCTTTGATATGATTAACAAAGTTACAAAACAGATGTGTGAAGCATAACCCATGACACAGAAGACGTTACAGCGCTGAGAGGACAGAATCCTGACACGCCATTTCGGGTTTGTTACGGGAAAAGCCTTTATTATACTTGACATAGTGCATAAAACAGTTTAAAATTGAGGTGTTGTATTTATGTACAATGAAAACTAAATAAGGAGGTGCTCCTGTGTCAGGAACAGCGATGTCAATCGGTACAGTGCTGGGTATTTTTGTTGGATTTATCATTGTATTGATAGTTGTGGCATTTATTATCTGGAAGCTTGCGATCAACCACCGGATCAAAACCTATGAGAGCAAGGTAGGGACCGCAGAAGAAAAAGCCAGGGAAATAATAGATGAAGCGCTAAAGACGGCCGAGACAAAGAAGCGAGAAGCTCTCCTGGAGGCAAAGGAAGAGTCATTAAAGACTAAGAATGAGCTGGATAAAGAGACGAAGGAGAGGCGGGCAGAGCTTCAGCGTTATGAAAGACGTGTACTGAGTAAGGAAGAGAATTTAGACAAAAAAGCAGAAAACATGGAGAAACGGGAGGCAGGTATTGTCGCCAGAGAGGAAGCTCTGAACAAGAGAAGCGCAGAGGTTGAGTCACTGTATGAGAAGGAAATGCAGGAACTGGAACGGATCTCCGGATTGACTACGGAACAGGCCAAGGATTATCTGCTGAAATCTGTGGAGGCAGAGGTGAAGCATGATACGGCTCGTTTGGTAAAGGAACTGGAGAATAAGGCCAGAGAGGAAGCAGATAAGAAAGCCAGGGATTATGTGGTTACAGCCATACAGAGATGTGCGGCAGATCATGTGGCCGAGACAACGGTTTCCGTAGTACAGCTTCCCAGTGATGAGATGAAGGGCCGTATTATTGGCCGTGAAGGCCGTAATATTCGTACATTGGAGACAATGACCGGAGTGGAGCTGATTATTGATGATACTCCGGAGGCAGTAGTATTGTCGGGATTTGATCCGATTCGTCGGGAGGTTGCCAGAATTGCGTTGGAACGTTTGATTGTGGATGGACGGATTCATCCGGCCAGAATCGAAGAGATGGTGGAAAAAGCGCAGAGAGAAGTAGAAGCGAATATGCGGGAAGATGGGGAGGCAGCTACCCTGGAGGTAGGCATTCATGGAATTCACCCGGAACTGGTAAAGCTTCTGGGAAAGATGAAGTTCAGGACCAGCTATGGACAGAATGCTCTGAAGCATTCAATTGAGGTGGCTCAGTTGGCAGGCCTTCTTGCTGCTGAGGTGGGAATTGACGTTCGACTGGCAAAAAGAGCTGGTTTGTTACATGACATTGGTAAATCCATTGACCATGAGATGGAGGGGTCCCATGTACAATTAGGCGCTGATTTGTGCAGAAAGTACAAGGAATCAGCTGTTGTGATTAATTCCGTGGAATCTCATCATGGCGATGTTGAGCCGCAGAGTTTGATTGCCTGCATTATTCAGGCTGCTGATACGATATCTGCAGCAAGGCCTGGTGCAAGGCGGGAGACTTTGGAAACATACACAAATCGACTGAAGCAGCTGGAGGATATTACTAACTCTTTCAAAGGAGTGGACAAATCTTTTGCGATTCAGGCAGGCCGGGAGGTCCGCATTATGGTCATTCCGGAACAAGTAAATGATGATGACATGATTTTAATGGCACGTGAGATTTCCAAACGTATAGAAGATGAACTGGATTATCCGGGACAGATTAAAGTGAATGTAATCCGTGAATCTCGTGCTACTGATTATGCCAAGTGATGATGAATCTGAAAAATGTATCAAGGAGCTAAGCTTTACCGGGTACTTTGTAATACAAAGGAATGTCTGAAATTCATTGCGGAAAGCGGATGGATTTTGGACATTTTTTGTTTATTTTTGTAAGTCTTATTTTAACGGACAATAAAAAATGGTGCATCTGCACCTGATTGAAATATAAAATAGAATGGGGGAGGTTAACATATGAATTGTTGGAAAAAAGCATGTAAAATTATTTTGATTGCTGCTGTAATAACCGGAAGTATGGCCAGTCTGTCCTACGCAGCATCCAGAAAGAAAATTACCTCTGTCAACATTAATGTAGAATCAAAGGTTGAGTTGGGGACAAAATATGGTGATGAAGAGATTGAGGTAGATGTTCGGGGCAAGCATTATACTTATGATTATTATGAACTGGAAAACTTTGGATTTGAGTGGGAAGAGTCAGATGTTCCGGAGATTACGATATATCTGCGGGCAGAGGACGGATATTATTTTGCTCTCACCAGAGCCACTTCTGTAAAATTAACAGGAGCTACTTATGTAAAGGCCACAAAGCAGGACTCTTCGGAAACTCTGGCTCTCCGTGTAAAGCTGCCCTCTATGGAAGAGATGGTGGGTGAGGAGACAGAAGTTACATTGTCAGAAGACGGATATGCCAGATGGGGAGAAGTCAGGGGGGCAGGCTCTTATGAACTGCGCCTGTATCGCAATGGGACAGGTATTGGAGCTACTTATCAGACCACCAATGAACTTTTCTATGATTTTACTTCTGCAATGAAAAAGCCAGGAACCTATTTTGTAAAGGTTCGCGGAGTGAATAAACGGAATGTAAAGAACAAGGGAGAATGGGCAGAATCAGGAGTTCTTAATGTATCCAATGAGATGGCGGAAGCCATCCGAAGCGGTACAGCATTGGCTCCCTCGGAAAAAGGCCAATGGATGAACGAGGGAGAGCAGTGGTGGTATCAGCATCCAGACGGAAGCTATACACAAAATAACTGGGAACAGATTGAGAATAAGTGGTACTTTTTTGATGAATCTGGCTACAGAAAGACTGGCTGGATTGAATGGGAAGGTGAAAAGTATTACTGCAGCGAAGAGACCGGGGAGATGTTAAGAGATACCACCACCCCGGACGGATTTATTCTGGATAGCGAGGGTCATCTGAAGAATTCGTAGTTTCTTCTGAATCTCTTATCTTTTGGCTTTCAGCCCCGCCGGGAACGGCGGGGTCTTTCATTTGGTAAACACGATAATATTCCTTTGTCTCCTGGTTTTTGATGGTTTCACTACGGTTCATGGCAAGAAATTTTGTCAGCTCATAACAATCAATCCAGATTTCATTGTTTCCATCTTTCTGTGATTCATCAAATATGAGTTCCATACCAAAATGAAGATGGGGCTCATTGATATTGTTGGTGTTTTCCGTTCGGCTGTAACCAGTTCGCCCTAAATATCCGATTACGTCTCCTGCCTGAACATAGCTGCCCTCCTTTAGTGTTTTGTGATAAGGATAATTTTTCCGAAGGTGAGCATAATAATAATAGCGTTTTTTGTCAAAACTTCGGATTCCAAGTCTCCAGCCGCCATATTGATTCCAGCCAATGGCCTCTACATATCCGGATTCCACAGCAATTACAGGCGTGCCCACCTGACCCATCATATCGTGTCCAAGATGCTGGCGTTTAAAGCCATAGCTCCGGGAAACGCCAAAGTCATCAAAATCATTGTAAGGGTAATTTTTTGCAATAGGAGAAAATGCTTTTAAACCATATTTTGTGACCCATACAGGTTTTCCGGTAGATTCATCAGGAATTTCCACCTCATAGACTCCAACCATTCCGCCTAAAACTGCGCCGTAAGCTTCCAGATAGTAGGAATAGTATTTCATGTCTTTGGTTAAATCCTCCATGGAAGCACCGTTCTGAAGCTTTTGGACAAGCGCTTCCAGATCCGCTGCCTTATAGCGGGAGAAATCTCCGCCATAACGGGCGCCAAGATATGCCAGAAGTTCCAGCCAGTTATGGTGGATTGGCTGGTTGTAACTGTCAACATCCAACCTTAGAGCCTGACGCATCGCTTCTGCGGTCACTCCAAAATCCACCCATTTTATAAAGCTTTTATTGTCAGAATCACTTGCTTTTGCGGGCTGTGAGGCAGTTGTTTGGGCAGCCGGAGAAAAGGCGGGAAGCAATGGAATTGCCAAAGCAGCCAGAATCAGCAGTTCGGCAAAAATCAGAAGAGGAATTTTTTTGCAGGTACATTTATGGCGGGGATGGTTAGAGTTCATAAAATGACCTCCCTTTTAGGACATTTTCAGGGTTCTATGTGGTATGTATATGCAGGAATAAGGCGGAATTATGTTTGAACTGTTACAAGAAAAATCCTCTGTCTTGAAAGCTGTTTTGGAATAACTGATCTTTTGACATAAAACAAGCTTGGGACAGAGGACATAGATTTGGGATTAATATAAGCTTTTACAGATTTATAATCTCTTCATCATAGGGAACATAGAGGCAGCCAGTATAGTACTGAGAGCCTTCTGCTGTATATAATTCCTTTCTTTGTTCTAAAGATTTGTCTTCTGTGTGCCACAGAACCAGATTCGGAATATGAAGATCTTCTGCCAGTTCACAGGCATCCTTGACTGTGCTGTGGTGCTTTTCATACGGTTTAAACTGGTCCCGTTCCCGATACAGGCAGAAAGCTTCGTGAAGCAGCCAGTCACTTCCCTCCACATATGGGCGGCATACGGGATTGTATGGTTCATCCCCAGCGCAAGTCAGGCGGCGATGATTGTTTAACACAGTAGTAAAGCCAAACTGTTTTGCTTTGGTAGAATGAATATCAAAAAAGGTTACATCATAATTGAGAATGGAACAGGTTTCTCCATCTTTTACCGGAATCAGATGAATACGGTCTCCAATCATTTTGCACAGAGAATCCTGAAGGGTCAGCCTGCAGATTGTATCAACGGCAGATGTCAGCTCTCTGTGACAATAAATGTTTAAATCACCTTCATAATTGCCAGCGCGAATGTGGGAGGCAATAAACCGGACCATCCAGACAATGCCAAGAAGATGGTCAGTATGTTCATGGGTAATAAAAATGTGGTGGATTTGGTTAAAGGACACATTCATATCTTCTAAAATACGAAGAATGCCATTGCCGCCTCCTGCATCTACCATAAAAAAGCGGTCAAAAGAATCGCGGATTGCAAAACATGTGTTGTAACAGCGGGTGACAGCGGCATGACCAGTGCCAAATACATAGAGCTGTTCCATAGGAAACCTCCTTTTGGGTAAGGAACTGTCTGAAAATACCTTGTATCGGTTATTTCCGGACAGCTCCTAAGAATAGTAAGGGAAAAAGAAAACAGTGACAGTTTAAAAACAACATTGGTCCAAAAGCGGCAAGAAGAGTAAAGGTAACAAAATGAACTGCCGCAGAATCAACTGTCACGAAAAAAGACTCTGCAACACGCAGAGTCCGATTTTTTATGGGGGGGGGTATCCGATAAGAAGGTCCGGAGACACATCCTATCGGATAAGTGGAGACAATAGGACTCGAACCTACGACCCTCTACACGTCAAGCAGATGCTCTCCCAGCTGAGCTATATCTCCATGGGGCTATTATACGCGAAAAGGAGGAATTTGGCAAGTACTTTTTACAGGAGATCAGGTAAAAAGTTCATAAAAAAATGTTTTGAAATATTGGGAAGTTATGGTACTATTATAGAAAATATCTTTTTCCCGGGAGAAAATGGCAGGAGAAGACATTTTCCCTGACGCGGAAATGTTTGGGAGGAATCTTATGAGAAATTTAGCATATTTAAAATTATTGGCACGGGATTATCCCAGTGTGAAGGCAGCTTCCAGCGAGATCATTAATCTTATGGCAATCTGCGGGCTTCCCAAAGGGACCGAGTATTTTTTCAGCGACCTTCATGGGGAGTATGAGGCGTTTATTCATCTTTTGCGCAGCGCATCTGGCATTATCCGGGAGAAGATCCGGGATACCTTTGGTCATATTATTCCAGAGGAGGAACAGGTGGAGCTGGCGAATCTGATCTATTATCCGGACCGGAATCTGGCGCGTCTGACTCATGAGGAGAGAAATACAGAGGACTGGCAGAGGATTACCATTTATCGCCTGGTGCAGATCTGCAAGGAGGTTTCTTCCAAATATACCCGCTCTAAGGTGAGGAAGAAGATGCCCAAAGAATTTGCCTATGTGATCGATGAATTGCTTCATGTAGATTATAATGATGACAATAAACGGGTATATTATGGAGAAATCATTCATACGGTTATTGAAACACAGGTGGCAAATGCGTTTATTGTGGCTCTTTGTGTGCTGATTCAGAATCTGACCATTGACAGTCTGCATATTATTGGAGATATTTTTGACCGGGGACCCAGGGCTGACATTATTATGGATGAACTGATGCGGTTCCATGATGTGGATATTCAATGGGGAAACCATGACATTTCCTGGATGGGTGCTGCCTCTGGCAATGAAGCCTGTGTGTGCAATGTGCTGCGGATTGCTATTAGTTACAACAGCTTTGATGTGCTGGAGGATGGATATGGGATTAACTTAAGGCCGCTGTCCATGTTTGCGGCCAGGGTATATAAGGATGATTCCTGTACCCGTTTCACTCCAAAGATTTTAGATGAGAATATTTATGATGTGGTAGACCCGGGGCTGGTGGCCAAGATGCATAAAGCCATTGCTGTGATTCAGTTTAAGGTTGAAGGGCAGATTATTAAGCGGCATCCGGAGTATGAAATGGAGGATCGGCTGCTTTTGGAAGCAGTGGATTATAAAAATGGTACAGTAAAAGTGGCTGGGAAGGAATATCCTATGCTGGATATGAATTTTCCCACAATTGATCCTGCAGATCCACTGAAGCTTACCAAGGAGGAGCAGGAGCTTTTGCATACCCTGGTTCTTTCCTTCCGGCATAGCGGACGTCTCCACAAGCATATGCGTTTTTTGTATTCCAATGGGGCTCTTTATAAGTGTCATAATGGCAATTTGCTGTATCATGGCTGTATTCCCATGAAAGAGGATGGAAGCTTTGAACCCATGAATTGTGACGGAAAGATGCTTAGCGGAAAGGCGCTGGTGGACTTTATTGGGGATCAGGTTCATAAGGCGTATTTTCTGAAAGAGGAGGAGCCGGGAAAAGGAAGGGCCAGAGATTTGATGTGGTATCTTTGGTGCGGGGCCAAGTCGCCGGTATTTGGCAAGGATCGGATGACCACCTTTGAACATTATTTTGTGGAGGACAAGCTTACTCATAAGGAGGGGATGAATCCTTATTATCAGTTAAGCCAGCAGGTAGAGGTGTGTGAGCGGATTCTGGCAGATTTTGGTTTGCCTGGTGAGGGAACCCATATTATCAATGGCCATGTGCCAGTGAAGATAAAAGACGGAGAGACGCCAGTAAAAGCAAACGGGAAATTATTTATTATTGATGGGGGGCTTTCCAAAGCGTATCAGAAGCATACCGGAATTGCAGGTTATACACTGATTTACAATTCCCATCATCTGGCATTAGCAGAGCACAAGCCTTTTGATCCGAAAAAGGAAAGCACGCCCAAGGTATCCATTGTGGAAAAGATGAAAAACCGGGTGATGGTGGCAGACACAGACCGGGGAGTGGAGCTGAAGGAACGGATTGCAGATCTGAAGGAGCTGATGGCAGCTTACCGGCGGGGAGATATTAAGGAACAGATATCAGAAGTTTAAGGAGTACGGAATGAACAAAGATGAATTTATGCAGGGACTTGGGGAAGCCCTTTCCGGAGAGGTGCCGCAGGCTGTTAAGAGAGAGAATCTTCGTTATTATGAGGATTATATCCGGACAGAGCTTAACAAGGGGCGGACAGAAGGGGAGATTATGGAGGAACTTGGAAGTCCCCGGCTGATTGCCCGGACGATTATTGATACAACCCCAGGAGCCGGAGAGGGGGCATATGAAGACTATGGGGGAGAGAACAGACAAAGTCAGTCAGGCTCCCAGTCTCCAGGGGGAAGCTTTCGATATTATGATTTGAATAAATGGTATTGGAAGCTTTTGGGGCTTTTCGCAGTGATTGTGGTACTGGCAGTGGTACTTATGGTTGTGGGAGGAATCTTAAGTCTGGTGATTCCCCTGCTTCCGGCTATTGGTCTGGTGATTCTGGTGATGTGGTTTGTACGGGGCAGCTCCGGACCAGGAAGAGAATGAGGCTTTACAGACTAAGACAGGAAAGGATTCCCAAGGAACAGGGAATCCTTTTATAAATTTTATCCAATTAGGGGTTGACTTGGAAATGTTTTAATTGTATAATCCACTTGTAACAAAATTTAACATTTACGTAACATTTCGAAATCGATTATTAAAAAAGTGGACAAGCATTTAAAATTATAGTCAAAGATTGGAGTAGAAAGATGAGAAAAGTCGGATTATACATAGCAACAATGATGACAACCGGAGCCATAATGTGGGGAACCCCTGTCCTCTCTTATGCAGAGCCGATTTTAGTGGAGGCTAACAACCTTGTAAGTGAACCGGAGACAGAGGAGGAAGATCCTGAGGAGGAGGACCTGTCTATGGCAGGCCCGGGCATAGAGGCCAGGGAACAGGAGGAAGCCAGAGCAAAAGCTCTTGCTGAGGCAGAAGCAGAAAAGTCTGCAGCAAAGCAGGCAACCGATGCCCGTCAGAATCTGGTCAATTATGCTTTGCAGTTTGTGGGAGGTCCCTATCGGGCAGGGGGGAATGATCCTCACACAGGAGCAGACTGTTCTGGCTTTGTAAAATATGTATTGGAACATGGGGCTGGTATTTCCATGAACCGTTCTTCTTCTTCCCAGGCTACACAGGGTACTCCGATCAGTGCTAACCAGATGCAGCCAGGAGATCTGATTTTTTACGGCAATGGTTCCCGGATTAATCATGTTGCTTTGTATATTGGCAACGGTCAGATTGTACATGCCTCTACATATAAGACCGGGATTAAGATTTCCAACTGGAATTACCGGACGCCTGTAAAGATTACCAGCGTGATGCGGTAACTGGTCAGATTTGGGAATAATTTTTAAATGAATATGAATAACAAAAAGGCCAAACAGGGGAGCTGTTTGGCCTTTTTGAGGGGAGTATAAATAATTAATAAGGCTGAAGAAATTGATTTAAGGGAAATCAGTTTCTTCATTTTTGATTATACTAAATATGAGCTTAAAAAGCAAATGGAAATAATTAATTTAAAAATGTTTCGATTTTTCAGGCTGACATGAATAATCTTTTTAGAAGCAGCCATACTACTCCTGTAACAAATAAAACCGATTAATCAGGAGGTATGAATCATGAAAGACAATTACAACAATATGGATAACAGCAAGAACTGCCACAACAGCAACAACAGCAGCCAGAACAACAACCAGAATAACAGCCAGAACAGCAATCAGAACAACAGCCAGAACAGCAGCCGCAACAGCAATCAGAACAACAGCAACAACAGCAGCCGCAACAACAGCCAGAACAACAACCGGTAAGGAACCGGAGGCTGTCCTGATTTAGAACGAACACGATTGAATATGGGGTGACAGTTCAGGCTGAGGGTATGAGGGTTGACCCGACAGGAAGAGGAACAGCCTGAACTGTTGCAACATGAGGAAGCTGTCCTGGGACAAGGGACGGCTTTTCTACATATAATAGTTATAAAACGATGAAACAGGCGGCAAAAAATGTGGTTTGTGATTAGTGTGGCACAGTTGGAACAATACCTGGATGAAAACCGGTGGTTTTATCTGGTGGATATGCGGGATCGTTTGTCCTATGCCCAGGCTCATATTCAGGGAGCAGTCAACATACCGGACGAGGAATTTTGGGGGCGTATGGGGGAGCTTCCCACAGATCAGATGATTGTTTTGTATTGCTACCGCGGCCCGCGGAGTATGCTGGCGGCAAGGCAGCTGGCTCGTTATGGGTATCAGGCAGCAGATGTCTGCGGAGGAATTGAGGCGTACAGAGGGAAATATTTGGTGCAGTAGGACCGTAAAAATGGATTTACAGGAGGATTTTTCTGTTTTTTGGCAGGCTTTCGTTGACAATAACAGAGGCAGGCTATAAAATAAGAACATCTGTGGAAATAACCATACAGGCAGTAAGGAGAAAATCAAGAATGAAATATATGTTTGCGTCAGATATCCACGGTTCGGCATGGTACTGCCGGAAGCTTTTGGAGGAATACCGCCGGTCTGGTGCGGACCGGCTGATTTTGCTGGGTGATATTTTATATCATGGTCCCCGCAATGACCTGCCCCTGGAATATGCCCCCAAGGAAGTCATTGCTCTGCTGAATGCCATGAAGCAGGAGATTTATGCAATCAGAGGCAACTGTGAGGCAGAGGTGGACCAGATGGTGCTGGAGTTTCCTGTAATGGCAGATTATGCAGTTTTGGTGCTCAATGGCCTGACTTTTTATGCAACCCATGGCCATGTGTATCATCCAGATCATCTTCCGCCCATGAAGCCGGGGGATGTTTTGATTTACGGACATACCCATTTGCTGAGAGCAGAGGCTATGGGGGAGTATTATGTGCTGAATCCAGGATCTGTCTCTATTCCCAAAGGAGGCAATCCCCCAACCTATGGGATTTTGGAGGAACAGAAGTTTTCCATTCTGGATTTTGAAGGAAATGTGGTGAAAAGCTTAAAGCTTTGCCTCAACAGAGAATAATCCTTTCGGTTGATTGGAATTACTGTGCCGGACGAAAAAGGCTGGAGCAGGAAACAGAAAATGGGAATCAGGCGCTGAAGGGCAGCAGCTGGAGAAAGGCGGTATATGGCAAATCGAATTTTTGAGTTAATGGCGCCGTGTCATTTTGGCATGGAGTCTGTATTGAAACGGGAGATTCTGGATTTGGGGTATGAGATTTCCCAGGTGGAAGACGGAAGGGTGACATTTTGGGGAGATGCAGAGGCAGTGTGCCGTGCCAATATCTTCCTGCGGACAACAGAGCGGATTCTGATAAAGGCAGGCAGTTTCCGCGCTGCGACCTTTGAAGAATTGTTTCAGGGGACAAAAGCCATTCCATGGGAGAACTATATTCCTCTGGACGGGAGATTCTGGGTGAAAAAGGCTGGTTCCGTAAAAAGTAAGCTTTTCAGTCCTACTGATGTTCAGTCTGTGATGAAAAAAGCCATGGTGGAACGGCTGAAGTATGCTTATGGAAGAGATGTGATTCCTGAGACCGGAAGCAGCTACCCGCTGCGGGTATTCCTGTATAAAGACCAGGTGACAGTCGGGCTGGATACTACGGGAGATTCCCTGCATAAGAGAGGATACCGGAAGCTGACAGCCAGAGCGCCTATTGAGGAAACCCTTGCTGCTGCTCTCATTATGCTTACACCCTGGAAAGGGGACCGTATTCTGGTAGACCCCTTTTGCGGAAGCGGGACATTTCCCATAGAAGCAGCCATGATGGCAGCGCATATTGCCCCGGGAATGAACCGGTCCTTTCTGGCAGAGGACTGGAAGGAGCTGATTCCGCGCAAATTCTGGTATTCAGCCATGGATGAGGCAGCGGAGCTGGTGGAGGATACAGTTTCTGTAGATATTCAGGGCTATGATGCGGATGGAGATGTGATCCGGTCTGCGCGGGCCAATGCAGAGGCAGCAGGAGTGGGCCATTTGATTCATTTTCAGCAGCGTCCGGTGGCAGAGCTCAGTCATCCGAAAAAATACGGATTTTTGATTACCAACCCTCCTTACGGGGAACGTCTTGAGGATAAAGAGAGTCTTCCGGCATTATATGCCCAGCTGGGAGTGCGGTATCGGATGCTGGATGCCTGGTCAGCATACATTATTACCTCCTATGAGGATGTGGAAAAATATATGGGACGCAAGGCAGACAAAAACCGGAAAATCTATAATGGTATGCTGAAAACCTATTATTATCAATTTTTGGGGCCAAAGCCCCCAAGACGAAGCGGGGATCATGGGAATGGCCGTTAGAGGAGCCGGACACTGGAGAGCTGCCAGTATGGTATTGGTTCTTATTTTATTAACCGGCTGCGGCAAGGCACGGGGAGCAGCGGAAGGTCTGATGAATCCAGGCGGAAGGTCAGAAGGAGGCAGGCTGGTCGGGCGGCTGATGCAAGAAGTCAGGGACACCAGCCTGGGAAGGCTGGAAAGAGAGGGCAGGAATCAGCCGTGGGACGATAACTCTGATGTCCCGGCTCGTTTTTGGGACAGCAGTTTGGCTTCATTGGATGTGTCAGAAGGAAATGGAAATGTTCCGAAAAATCTGAAGCTGGAGGCAGGGAGAGTCCGGCTGGAGAAAACCAGCAGGATTCTGGAGGGAACCTCCCCTTTGCCAGAATATTATGACCCGCGGGAAAGAGGAACCATTTCTCCGGTGAAGGATCAGGGGGAGCTGGGAACCTGCTGGGCATTTTCTTCTCTTCTTGCTTTGGAGAATGCTCTTTTGCCAGAGGAGAGCTGGGATTTTTCCGAAGATCACATGTCCCATAATCCTGATTTTATTCTTGGGCAGGCAAACGGAGGGGAATATACCATGTCCATGGCATATCTTCTATCCTGGAACGGTCCGGTGACAGAAGAGCAGGACCCTTATGGGGACGGCGTGTCTCCAGAGGGACTGAAAGCTGTGAAACATGTCCAGGAGATCCGCATTTTACCGGAGGGGGATCGGGAACAGATTAAACGAGGTGTTATGGCCTGGGGAGGAGTGCAAAGCTCTCTGTATACCACCATGCAGAATGGCCAGAGCCAATCAGAATATTATGACCAAGAGAAAAAGGCGTACTGTTACCCAAAACGGAGAGAGCCAAACCATGATGTAGTGATAGTAGGATGGGATGACCATTTTCCCAGGGAGGCATTTCGGACGAAGGTCCGGGGAGACGGGGCGTTTCTGTGCGAAAACAGCTGGGGAACTGGATTTGGGGACCAGGGGTTTTTCTATGTATCCTATTATGACGGGAATCTGGGGAGGACAAATGTGGTCTATACCAATGTGGAGGACCCAGATAATTATGATGTTGTCTACCAGTCGGATCTGTGCGGCTGGATCGGACAGCTGGGATATGGGGAGGATACAGCCTGGGCGGCCAATGTATATACAGCAGGGCAGAGGGAAAAGGTGGAGGCTGTTGGATTTTATGCAACAGAGGCTGACACGGAATATCAGGTGTATGTTTTGCATAATGTACCAAAACAGCCAGGGTCTCAATTGAGGGACAGAGGGGAGGTTCTGGCAGAAGGCGTTCTTCCTCATGCAGGCTATTATACAGTTCCATTGAAAAAAACAGAAAATCTGAGACCTGGGGAGCGGTTTGCAGCAATAATCCGCCTGAAGACACCAGGAACTATTCATCCCATTCCGATTGAATATGATGCAGGAGACGGGAAATGCCGGATTGATTTAACTGACGGGGAAGGTTATATCAGTCTGGAGGGGAAGTACTGGGAGAGAGCAGAGGAAAAGCAGAACTGCAATATTTGCCTTAAGGTCTATACTTCCTTTCGGTAAAGCGTAATATCCCTGAAAAGGGATTTATTACAGAAGAAGGAAATGGTAATAACAATAACAGATACGGAGGATAGGTATGAAACACAAAATTGTATTTGCCACCGGCAATGCGGGAAAGATGCGGGAAATTCGCCTCATATTAGGGGATTTGGGGTGCCAGATTCTTTCCATGAAGGAAGCCGGGGCAGATCCTGTCATAGTGGAGGACGGAAAGACCTTCGGGGAAAATGCGGAGATCAAGGCGCGGGCAGTCTGGCAATGTACGGGTGATATCGTGCTGGCAGACGATTCTGGATTAGTGGTGGACTACATAGGAGGAGAGCCGGGAGTGTACTCGGCCCGCTACATGGGAGAAGATACGTCCTATGAGATCAAAAACCAGAATATTATTGACCGGCTGAAGGAGGCAAAGGGGGAAGAGCGGGCGGCAAGGTTTGTGTGCAATATTGCTGCTGTCATGCCGGATGGCCGGGTGATTCATACAGAGGCTGCCATGGAAGGCAGGATTGCCGAGAGACCGGCAGGCAGCGGCGGCTTTGGCTATGACCCTATCTTGTTGATTCCGGAGTATGGTGTTACTTCTGCTGAATTGACCATAGAACAGAAAAATCGGATCAGTCACCGGGGAAAGGCTTTGGAGGCCATGAAGACGGAACTGCGACAAATCCTTCAGGAGGAATCCTTATGAAAATATTAATTGTCAGTGACACACACCGCAAGGACGACAATCTGAAGGCGGTGATTCAGGAACAGGCGCCGTTGGATATGCTGATTCATTTGGGAGATGCAGAAGGAAGTGAAGTTTTGATTGAACAATGGGTCAATGAAGGCTGCCAGCTGGCGATGGTTTTGGGCAACAATGATTTCTTTTCTTCCCTGGAACGGG
>CATLIJ010000023.1 GCA_949948825.1 uncultured Clostridiaceae bacterium | reverse complement strand
TGGATACGATTGTTGGTCAGACAGACTCTTTCTTTAAGGAGAAGGTGGAGGAGCTTTCCGGCGGTTCCATTACCATTGATCTGCAGGCCTCTGGTGTTCTCGGTTCTGAGAATGATGTGCTGGATACCATGCTGGGCGGCGGCGGCACCATTGAGATGTCCCGGATTTCCGCTTTTGCCCTGACCAGCTATGGCGGTGAGAAGTCCATGCTTCTTTCCATTCCGTATACCTTTGTGGACCGGAATCATTTCTGGAACTTTGCCACATCGGATCTGGCTCCGGAATTTCTGCTTGAGCCCCATGAGAATGGTACAGGGGTGAGAGGACTGTTCTACGGCGAGGAGGGCTTCCGCCATTTCTTCACCAAGAATCCGGTAAACAGCCTGGAGGATTTGAAGGGCATGAAGCTGCGTGTGTCCAATGACCCGATTATGAATGGTATGGTAGAGGGCCTTGGGGCTTCTCCCACAGTGGTTGCTTTTGGTGAACTGTATTCTGCTCTTCAGACCGGCGTGGTGGACGGAGCGGAGCAGCCTATTGCCAACTATAAGTCCAATGCTTTCCCGGAGGTTGCCAACAACCTGATTCTGGATGGACATACCCTGGGCGCTATTCAGGTTATCATCACAGACGAAGCATGGGACAAGCTGACAGAGAATCAGCAGAATGCCATGATGGAGGCTGCCAAGCTGGCATCTGAGTATAACCGGAAGATCTCTGAGGATGCAGAGAACAAGGTTCTGGAAGAGCTGAAGGCCGAGGGCTGTAATGTAGTGGAGGTTACAGACAAGACTCCGTGGCAGGAAGCCTGTAAGAAGGTAATTGACGACAATACTTCTGCCTATGCAGATTTGTATCAGCAGATTCTTGACATGAAGTAAGCTGTTGCGGTTTTCGCTGATCGGAGAATTGTGACAAAAAGACCTGAATGTCAGGTTACTTGCGGGCACAGAAGCCATGGGCTTCTGTGCTCGTTGTGGTTAAGAGCCGCAGGGAGCTGCGGTCTGTCTCGTCAATATCTTTAAGGGCGCACGGCGCTGGAAAGGAGCAGGTATGCCTGGGATTTTTGAAAAAATCGACAAGATTAAACCAATTTATGATGTTGTATACAAAATAACACTTTTTATCTGTAAGTTACTCTTGATTGCAGATATTATGATTACCTCTATGGCTGTGTGCGGAAGATATATTCCATTTATTCCAGATCCAGCCTGGTCAGAACAGGTGGTTTTGACCTTAATGTCTTATATGGCAGTGCTCTCAGCTGCATTGGCCATTCGCAATGGCTCTCATATCCGTATGACTGCCCTGGACTCTTATCTTCCCAAAGGGCTGATCCGTTTCCTGGATATTCTGGCAGATGTGGCAGTGCTGGCTTTGGCTCTGATTATGATTAAAGAGGGATGGAAATATGCTCAGACCATCGGCGGACGCGGCAATTATGAGAGTATGCCCTGGCTGTCCAGGTTCTGGATGTATTTTCCGGTTCCCTTAGCAGGAATTGCCATGCTGGTTTTTGAGGTGGAAGCGATTTATAACCATATCCGGCTGATTTTTGTAAAGGAGGGTGAGGCGTAATGGATGCGAATACAATGGCAATCGCTGTTTTGCTTGGAAGCTTTTTTTTGATGATTTTTCTTCGTTTTCCCATTGCCTATGCAGTAGGGCTGGCTTCTGTGTTCTGCCTTTTGTCCATGGGAAAATCCCTCTCCACGGTCTGTCAGTTTATGGTTAAGGGAATCAGCTCCTTCAGCCTGATGGCTGTGCCGTTTTTCATTACCATGGGCGTGCTCATGGGCTCTGGCGGAATATCGGAAAAGCTTATTGCGCTGGCCAATGCCTGTGTGGGATGGATGCGGGGCGGCATGGCTATGGTAAATATTGTGGCCTCCTATTTCTTTGGAGGAATTTCCGGTTCTGCTTCAGCAGATACAGCGTCTCTTGGCTCCATTCTGATTCCCATGATGGTGGATCAGGGATATGATGCGGATTTTTCTACAGCAGTGACCATCACTTCCTCCTGTGAGGGACTTTTGGTTCCTCCCAGCCATAATATGGTAATTTATGCCACCACAGCAGGCGGGATTTCTGTTGGCTCTCTCTTTCTGGCAGGATATGTGCCGGGGGCTCTTCTGGCAGGAAGTCTGATGGTTGGCTCTTACATTATTTCTGTAAAAAGAAATTACCCGAAGGGGGAACCGTTTTCCATTGGCAATCTGTTAAGGCAGCTTTCTGTGTCCATTTGGGCTTTGGCTGCTGTGCTGATTGTGGTGTTCGGCGTGGTGGGCGGCGTATTTACAGCTACTGAGTCTGCTGCCATTGCAGTTATTTACAGTCTGGTTGTCAGTGTGTTTGTCTATAAGGGACTGGACTGGAAAGGGGTATGGAAGGCTCTGGATGACTGTATTGCAACTCTTTCCATTGTGCTGATTCTGATTTCCACATCAGCTGTGTTCGGCAACTGCCTGACCATGCTGCATGTGCCGGAGCTGGCTGCCAATGCCATCACAGGGCTTACCAGGAATCCCTATATTCTGGCTTTGCTGCTGAATCTGATTTTGCTGGTTCTTGGATGTATTATGGATATGGCTCCCATTATTTTGATTGCCACTCCGATTCTGCTTCCCATTGCCACATCCATAGGAATTGACCCGATTCAGTTTGGAATTATGGTGATTTTAAACTGTGGAATCGGTCTTCTGACTCCGCCGGTAGGAGCAGTGCTGTTTATTGGCTCTGCCATTGCAAAGCTGCCCATGGAGAAGGTGGTAAAGGCTACTCTGCCTTTCTATCTGTGCATGATCGTGTCCTTGCTTTTAATTACATTTATTCCGGCCATCAGTATGTGGCTGCCAGGACTTTTGGGATAAGACGGATTTTGAAAGAATTTACAAATTATTAACTTTGGTTATGGATTTTTTTAGGATTTTGCGGTACGCTGTCTCTATATAAACATAACAGGAGGTATCGACTATGAGTATGGGAAAGCCAACCAAGATTTTTGCAAAGGACAATCCAGAGGTGGCGCTGAAAGTTACCAAGGGCCATTTCTCTTCTGACCGTTTCCATATTAATTATTATATTGACATGACTTCTTTGAAGATGCGCCGGAAGGATGCCCAGGAGGTGGCGAAAGCCATGGTGTCCCGGTATGTAAGCCGGGTAAACCTGTCAGGGCCGGTTGCCATAGCCGGAGGGGACATGCAGCAGCTGATGGCTTCCCTTGCCACCAAGACTCCGATTGATACCATTATCTGTATGGATGGATGTGAGGTGATTGGAGCATATGTGGCATCTGAGCTTTCCAGCATTGGAATTACCACATTGAACAGCCATCACACCAGCTATATTATTACGCCGGAATTTGATTCTACTGGCCAGATGGTGGTTCGGGACAATATCCGCCCCATGTTAAAGGACAAGCATGTGCTGGTGGTGCTGGCTACAGCTATGTCCGGAAGAACCATTGCCAAGAGCATTCGGTGCATCAATTCATACGGCGGCATTATTGAAGGTATTTCCGTAATCTTCTCTGCAGTGGATGAGATTGACGGTTATCCGGTGAATTCTGTATTTGGAGTTGCAGATCTGCCCGATTTCCGGCTTTCAGATCCAAAGGATTGTCAGGACTGTAAGAATGGCGTAAAGCTGGATGCAATTGTCAATAGCTACGGATATACGGTTCTGGATTAGTACAGCGCTTCTTATATATGGGTGAATCAATTGCCTGATATCAGTGCTGTCTGTGCGCTGTGAAACAGGGCAATAAAATAACATCCGGCAGACCGGAAAAGGTTTGCCGGATGTTATTTTACTTTATTTGATATCAATTTCGTTTTCAATCAGCTGCATCAGCTTAGTTTCATCCTGAATGACCACAAAGCCCTGTTCTTTGGAAATGCATCCGTCTTTTTTCAGGATAGCCACAATCCGGGACACTGTGACCGGATGGGTGCCAAGATATCTGGACATTTCCAAAAAGCTCATGGTCTTGGGAAGTACCTTTTTTCCGTCCTTGATAATGTAGGAGTCCAGCAGCAGGCGGCAAAGACGGACGCTGGCATTTTCCTCCAGGGCCTGCTGAAAATGATTCAGAACTTCTAAATAATTGGCAGCAATGGCCTGAAGCATCAGGCGGTTGAATTTTAAATCGGTATCCAGCAGATTCCGGAAGGCAGCTCCCTGCATCCGGTGCAGAACACAGCGGGTCTTTGCCATCTGAAACAGCTGGCTGGGAACCGTATTGCCAATGATCTGCTGGATGTTTGTGACATTAAGGAGCAATGACATAAAGGAGATAATCCGCGGTCCTTTCATGTAAAGATAGACCCGTTCTTCTCCGCTTCGGGAATAGCTCATCAAAGCGACCAGTCCGGATTCCAGCAAATACAGAGAGTTGGTCTGTGCATCATTGTCAGGAGCATATATAATCTGGTTTTTTTCAACAACAATCCTTTCTCCATAGTCAAGAAAACAATCAAATAATCCGTTTGTTTTTTCCATAGCCTGTTTCCATCCTTGTTTATCTTTTTCTTACCAGAATCGAAAATATCTTGATTGGTATTTCGTAAAATTGTTTTGTACACATTATACCACTTTTTATTAGTTTTTACTATATTTTTTTTGAAACTTAACGTATGTTATACCATAATTGCCAAGAAGATGTTAAAATTGTAACATACATATGTAAAATAAATGGAGGTATTGCCAATGAAAAGTTCTTCCAGACCTGTCAGCCTCAGGGCTGTTCATTCTTGCATCGGAGTAGCAATTATGTTTTTGTTCCGTTATCTTCCCCTTCCCCTTCCGGAGGTGACTCCTGTCGGAATGGAGATTATCGGAATTTTTATCGGAACTTTGTATTTATGGACCACCGTAGATCCGGTCTGGTCCAGTCTTCTCAGTATTTTTATGATCGGAATTTCCAGCTATGCTCCCATGAACCAGGTTCTTGCAAGTGCCTTTGGGAATCCGGTCGTCATTCAGATGTTGTTTTTGATGATTGTTATGAATGCTATGGTCTACAATAAGCTGACTGCCTATATTGGGCGTTTTTTCCTGACCATGAAGATTAACAGCGGGCGTCCCTGGGTGTTTACAGCCATGTTAATGATTGGCGCTATGCTGATGGCAGCTTTTGTGGGACCGTTTTCACCGATCTTTTTATTCTGGCCGGTTCTCTATGATATCTTTCAGGAGGTTGGCATTCAAAAGGGAGAAAAGTATCCGACGATTATGCTGATTCTGGTGGCTATTGCCACTCTGCTTGGTTTCCCGGTTCCGCCGTACAGCGGCAATTCTCTGGCGCTTATTGGCAATTATGCGGGGATTACGGAAAACATGGGAAGCAAGGTTGTGATTAACAGCGCTGCTTATCTGGCAGTTGGATTGATCTATGGCTTTGTGTCTATTGGGGTGATTGTTCTGTTCTGTAAGTATGTGTTGCGCCCGGATGTGTCCAAGCTAAAGAATCTGGATGTGGAGATGCTGAAGAGGAATCCTCTGCCTCCTTTGAATAACAACCAGAAGTTTATGGCAGCTTCTTTTGTCGTTTATATTATGACCATGCTTCTGCCCAGCATATTCCCCAATCTTGGGATTATGAAGTTTTTAAGTGTGAACAACTATGGCATTGCCCTGGGCTATACAGCGCTTCTTGCCTGTGTCAGCCTGGATAAAGAGAAGAGCGAGCCTGTGCTTCCCTTTGGCAAGGTAATGAACGGCTTTGCATGGGGGACTTTTTTCCTGTGTACAGCAGCGATTCTTCTGGGCAGTGTGCTGACCAATGAAGCTACAGGGATTTCCGCATTTTTGAACACAATTTTGACTCCGATTTTCAGCAGTATGTCATTGGTGATGTTCTATGTGGCTCTGTTAGTGATTACATTAATATTAACCAATATCTGCAACAGCCTGGTGGTTGGTATGCTGATGCAGCCAGTGATTGCTTCTTTCTGTCTGCAGACTGGTATTAATTCGGCTCCCATCACATCTCTGATTATTATTTTTGTTTTGGCCAGCGCTTCCGTGACGCCTTCTGCTTCGCCTTTTGCCGCGATGATTCATGGCAACAAGGAGTGGCTGAAATCAGGGGAGATTTATAAGAATACAATCCTGTTTGCGCTGATTGAACTGATTTTGGTTATTGTAGTAGGAATTCCTGCGGCAACGGTTCTGATTCGATGAGGCTTTCATCAGCCAGAAGATTTTGTTACATCAGGAGACAACATAACCGTGAAGAGATTGGGGAGAGGGTGAATTTCCTTGTGGTTATGATGCAATCATATTAATTCTATTTTCAGAAGGAGGAATTTGCTATGGAAACAATTAAGTATTCATTCTTACCGTCAATTCTGACCCGTCAGGCAGAGTCAGAAGAGGCTATGCTGGCAGAGTTTGAGGCTGGCAATTATACCATTGAGGAGCCGCTTGTCAAGTATAATCCTTATCTGATCAATCCGCTGGCTGCGGTTGTGCTTTTTAAGACAGAGAAGGAGACTGCAGTGACTGTGACTGTGGTGGGCAAGGAGCATCCGCTGGGAGATATCCGCCATACATTCCCTCCTGCCAAGTCTCATATTCTTCCGATTTTGGGTTTATATGCAGATTATGACAATACGGTTGAGATTGAATTGTACCGGGGCTATAAGAAGACAATCCATATTAAGACAGATCCTCTTGGCAAGGATGTGCCGAAGCTTGTACATATGAACACTACAGCCGGGTATCTGCGGGATCAGATTATTATTATCACCCCTGCTTTGACCCAGCTGGCCACAGGCTTTGACTACAAGGGGGATATTCGCTGGTATCTGAATATTCCGGTAGTGTTTGACTTAAAGCGGCTGAAGAACGGCAATATCTGTGTAGGTACGGACCGTCTGCTGCAGATTCCTTACTATATGTCCGGAATTTATGAGATGAGCATGGCTGGTAAGATCTACAAGGAATTTGGCATTCCAGGCGGATATCACCATGATCAGTTTGAGATGGAGGACGGCAACCTGCTGGTGCTGACTGAGGATTTGAGAAGTGATACAGTGGAGGATATGTGTGTTCTGGTAGACCGGAATACAGGTGAGATCTTAAAGACCTGGGATTACAAGAAGTTCCTGGACCCGGGCTGCAGCAAGTCAGGAAGCTGGTCTGCTCATGACTGGTTCCACAACAATGCCGTGTGGTATGACAAGAATACCAATTCCCTTACCTTTTCTGGACGCCATGTGGATGCTATGGTAAATATTGATTATGACAGCGGAGAATTGAACTGGATTATCGGCGATCCTACCGGATGGCCGGAGAAGTATCAGAAGTATTTCTTCACTCCGGTTGGTGACGGGGAGTTTGACTGGCAGTATGAGCAGCATGCAAATCTGATCACTCCGGATGGAGATGTGATGTGCTTTGACAATGGGCATTTCCGTTCCAAGATTAAGGAAAATTATATTTTGAATAAGGATAACTTCTCCCGCGGCGTTCGTTATAAGATCAATACAGACGACATGACCATCCGCCAGGTATGGCAGTATGGCAAGGAGAGAGGCGCAGAGTTTTTCTCTAAATATATTTGTAATGTAGAGTATTATGGGGAAGGCCATTATATGGTTCACTCTGGAGGAATTCAGTATTATAAAGGTGAGGCAGCAGAGATTTTTGCCGCTTTAATGCAGGATGATCCAGATGTTTCTACCAGAAGTATTACAGTTGAAGTGCTGGATGATCAGGTAATGATGGAGCTGGAGGTGGAAGGAAACTTCTATCGTGCAGAGAAGCTTCATCTGTATCATGACCAGGAGGAACTTCACTTAGGCAAAGGCTGTTTCCTGGGTTCCATGGGAGTGACCAAGGAATTTGAAACAGATATTCCTTTAGAGCCGTCAGGGGTTATGATTCCTGAGAAATATGGTTCAGAGATTGTTGAGGAGGATGACCGGTTTACTTTCCGGGCAGTGTTTGAGAAAGGCCAGCTGGTAATGCTGATGCTGGAGAAGGATGATGAGAAGCATCGTTATTATATCTCCACTGCAGCCAATCGGTTTGAGGCTCTTTGCTGCGGTACATTTATTAATAAGGATGGCAGAGCGGTTATGTTAAGCATCAACAAGGCAGGGCTTTCCGGGGACTATGATGTGCGCCTGATTGTGGATGACGAGAAGTTTGAGACTGGAATCAAGATTCATTGCTAATGGGTCAAGGTGAGCTGGATGCATTTGATGCAAAAGGATTCTCCTGTGCTGGCGATTGATGAAAACGGAGTGTGCCAAATCCTGGATTTTCACAGGCTGCCTTTTGGACTTCGGAGAGAGAGGGTGACATTTCCGGATTTTGTGGAATGGGCTTCCAACCGAACCTTATCCATGGGCAGAAGCTATGCCAAGGAGATTTTAAATACACTGCGGTTTTCCCAGACAAACCGGTATGCGGTTTGTCTGGCATGCCGCGGTTTAAGTTTGGAGGACTCTTACTGGATTCGTCAGGAGGGGGATGAAAAGGACTGGGAAAGTGTGAATCTGTTTCACAATGAGCTGAACCTTTTTCTCACTGAGGTGGCCCTGTCCGGAAGCAATTTTTTTTATGAGAGAGAAGGACAGGACCGCCTTTTTGACCGAATACCAGAAAAAAGGCTGCAAATCCATACGCCGGAGCTGACCACCATGGGAGTCAATGCAAAGGGATGGATTCGGGGAGCAGACGGCAGACTTTGGCTGCATAAGGCAGGCAGGTATGAGCTTCCGGCTTCTCAGATTCTGGAAGCTCTTCAGATTCCCCATATTTCTTATGAAGAGTCAGGAGCGGAGGAGCTTAGGGATTATCTGTCCCAGGAACGAAAAGAATGGCTGGACGGAGTAGGAGAGAAGATGGTAAAGTCCTGTCTGTTCACAAATCCGGACTGTTCCATGGTTACATTTGAGGAGTTTTCTTCTTTTTGTGAGGCTTATGGCACAAATCCTTATGAAGAAGCCTGTAAGGTGGACAGAGAGGCTTATCTGAAGATGCAGATTGCGGATTATATTTTAAACAATGATGACCGGCATGGACAGAACTGGGGATTCCTTGTGGACAATGACACAGGAAGGATCACTGGATTTTGCCCTTTGTTTGACCATGATCATGGATTCTCTGCCAATAAAAGAGTGATGTCTCAGACCACCTGGGAGCTTATGACTTTGGAGGAAGCTGCTTTTCTGGCTCAAAGGGAGCTGCGGCTTTCCTTATCCTTGCTTTTTGCAATGAAAAGACCGGAATATCTGGAGATGGATCAGTGGAAACAGGTGCTTGTAAGGGGCAGAAGACTGGCGGAAGCAGCATGGCGCTGACATGCTGCTTCCGCCTTTGGGTCTCAGTCTCCAACCATAATCCGGATGATTTCTTCATTGGTTTGCTGCATTCCGTCTTTACCCAGCCGTCCTATATTTCGGATGGTTTCCTCCACACCCTTGGTAACAATGCCATCGCCCCCATAGAACTGCTGGCCGCGCTTATACATATTGTAGCCTAAAAGCCCTGCATCCACAGCAGCGGCAATCTTGGCAGCGCAGGAAGCTTTGGCTCCGTCACAGACAATGCCAGACACAATGGCAAGAGAGTTGACAACAGTGTGGACAATTTCCTTGTAACCGCCGCCGCAGAGATAGGCGATGCCTGCCCCTGCTCCGGAACCGGCATTGACTGCTCCGCAATAGGCGGACAGCCGTCCGATTTTGGTTTTCTGGTGAATGGCGCACAGATTGGAGAGGGCCAGAGCGCGGAGAGTCTTTTCCTCATCTGCTCCTAATTCTCTGGCGTAAATCAGCACAGGAACCGACACCGTGATGCCCTGGTTGCCGCTTCCGGAATTGATGATGACCGGAAGCTCACAGCCATTCATCCGGGCGTCAGAGCCAGCAGCAGCCATGGCCTTTGCCCGGGTCTGTACATCCGGAGCACAGGAGTCTAAAAGAACTTTTCCAATGTTAGCGCCGTAATTGCCGTCAATTCCCTCCTGGGCAATCTTCAGGTTAAATTCTGCCTGACGGTTTAGCACCTCCTGGATATCAGCCACATCTACAGAGTTGACAAAATCCCATATGCCTTCCATGCTGAGCACAGACCGGTCGGTGAGCCCTTCTTCACTTTCTTCCTCAATCGGCAGGTCCAGAAGAACCTCTCCATTTTTTTCCTTATGTACAATGTTTGTGTGATAATTGGCAATGCGCACCATACAGCTGTCATTTCCATGATATAGTTTTACAATAATATCAAAAATAATGTGATTGTCCACATGCTCTACAGTAATGGGAACCTGCTCCAGGAAGGTGCGCATCTCTGCCTCCTGGTCCGCAGTGACATGAGAAATCACCTCCAGCTGCCTGTCAGGATTTCCGGCCACAATACCTGCAGCGGCAGCGGCAGGGATTCCTTTTAAATGTCCGGTGTTAGGTACGATTACAGATTTGACATTTTTGATAATGCTTCCGCTGGCTCCCACCTCCACCCGCTCCGGCATACAGCCAAGGAGCTCTCTTGCAGTGGCAGCGGCATAAGCCAGAGCAATGGGTTCCGTGCATCCCATAGCCGGGATCAGCTCTTCTTTTAAAATGTCAATGTAAGCCTGATAACGAATATCGGTTTTATCCATGGTTGTTTTGTCCCTCCTGTGTTTCTTGTTGTTAGCGTTCCAAAATCGTTTTCTGCCTGAGTGGAGTTTCAGAATCAAATAGGAAAGTACCAGTATAAAGGGTCAGCCCTCAAAAGGTCAGCCCTTGACAGCACCCTCCATAATGCCTGCCTTCTGGAATCGTTCCAGAATCAGATAAAGTACAATAATGGGAATAATGACCAGGGTGGTGCCTGCCAAAATCACAGGCCAGGGGGTGGAAAGACCTTCGCTGACCGGAAGCAGGGAGATTGTCACCATAAGGGTGTATTTGGCCTGTTTTCTAAGGTACAGAAGAGGCCAGAAGAAGTCATTCCAGCGGGCGATTAAGGTGATGGCGCCCCAGGAAGCCATGGCAGGCTTAATGACCGGAAGGATAATCTTCATAAAAATCCCAAAATCACTGCAGCCGTCAATGCGGGCAGCTTCCACCAGTTCATCCGGAACATCGGTAATGTACTGGTTCATATAAAAGATTCCCACTGCCGTAGCGATTCGGGGAACCACCAGGGACCAGAGGCTGTTGATCAGCCCTACCTTTTTCATAATGATAAACAAAGGCACAGAACCTACTTCCGGCGGTACCAGCATGGTGGCAATGACAAAGTAGAAGAGAAAGGTCCTGCCAGGAAACCGGTATTTGGCAAAGGCAAAGCCAGCCAGAGCGCAGAAGAACAGGGAGGTAACGGTTCCCATAATGGTGGTGAACACACTGTTAAAGGTGTTTTGTCCCACTGGAATCATCTCAAACAGCCGCCGGAAATTGGCTAAAGTGGGGTGCTCCACAATAATGGAGTGAAATCCGGTAATGCTCTCCGAGGTGCTTTTAATGGAAATCAGACACATCCACACAATGGGAAACAGGCAGATCAGGGTGATAAAAGCCAGCAGCCCATAGACTGCTGCGGAGGAAATCATTTTATTTCGGTTCATTGTTTTCTCCTTTCTACAGCTCACCCTGCTTGCGGCGCACTGCAAACTGAATGACAGAAATCACCATCAGAATCAGAATCAGCACAACGCCAATGGCAGAGGCATATCCCATATTGAACACATTAAATCCAGACTCATACATATACTGGAACAGGGAAGAGTTGGAGGTTCCCGGTCCTGGAAGAATATAGGATTCATTAAACAGCTTCCACATATCTACGGTCAAGGTAACGGAGCAGAAAAACAGAATGTTTTTCAAAGAGGGCAGTGTGATGAACCAGAACTGCTGTGCTGCATTGGCGCCGTCCACTGTGGCAGCCTCATAGTAGTCTTTGGAAATATTCAAAAGGCCGGACAGCAAAATCATGGTAAACCAGGGAGTGTACCGCCACACATTCAGAATAATAACCGGAATCTTGGAGTAGGTAGTGCTGGTGAGCCAGGGAATCTTGGAACCCCCGGCCATGGAGACCACTTCATTGATCAGTCCCACATTTTCATCAAACAACATCCGGAAGATGAGTCCCATGGCAATGGCAGCGCAGATATTGGGCAAAAAGGTTGCTGTCTTAAAGAAAGAGCGGGCAGAGTCTTTTTGCAGGTAACGGCTGTTTAGCAGGCAGGCAATCAACAGGGCGCAGCAGATAATCAGAACGAGTCCGGAGAGCCAGTAGACCACTGTATTTCCCAAAGATTCCCAGAACATATCATCCACCATCATTTTCTGGTAATTTCCAAAACCGCAAAATTCCGGCGAACCAATTCCCTTCCAGTTGGTAAGGCTGATATAAATCGTCCAGATGGTTGGAATCAGCTGAAAAACAAAAAACAATATGAAAAATGGTAAAATAAATAAATAGGGGGCTTTATATTTTTTTATTGTTCGTAACATAATATCCCTCCTTTACAAAGAGATTTTTGGTGTTCGTGAAACAGAGGGGCGTGAGGTGGATTGCAGTGGAGAGGTCCGCATGAGAGGAATAAGAGAACAGGTCTGGAAACATTCCCCTCTTCCTCTCTCGCGGACCCCCTGCAAATCAAAAAATCAAATTAATAACTTTTTTACTGCCCCACTTCAGCCTTCCCAATCTTTGCCTTCAAATTCTTATCCATATTGGCAATGGCATCCTCCATACTCTGATTTCCGGCAACGTATTTTTCCAGCTCTGCGGAGATGATTTCATCTGCCTCTGCATCCTGAGGAGTTACAATCAAATTGTCAGCGCCATTGGACAGGCATTTGCCTTCCATCTCACGGAAGGACATTCCGCCGTAGTAATCAGAAGGTTCTTTCCAGAAGGGGTCCTCTAACATCTCAATGGAGACTGGATTGGAGTAAGGAGCATTCTGTGCTTCCATGGAATTTACCCATTCTTCTTTTGCTTCAATGTCAAAGGTAAAATCATACCACATCATCCGGAACAGCTCAGAATAAGGATTGTCGCCTTTTTCAATAATGCCCATGTACTGAGATACCGGAGCTCCGGCCTTGCCTACGCCTTCAAATTCCGGAGCAGACATGACTCTCCACTGGCCTTTTACAGCGTCGCAGTTCTGTCTCATAAATTCATCCCAAAAAGCGCCAATGCAGAAGGTGGCAACCTTTTGGTTGTTAATTGCATCATACAGGGCTGGCTCCATGATGGTGGTCTTCATCAAAAGTCCCTCAGTGTTCATGGTGTCAAGAGCGCCCAAAGCCTTTTTGGTTCCCTCGTCTGTGCCAATGATGACTTCGCCGTTGTCATCCCAGATCTTTGCACCTGCGGAAGGCATCAGGCCCCGGCGGCCCCAATATCTCCAGGTCTTGCTGGTGGGATCAATGTAGGAAAGGTAGACCTCGCCGCCGCTTTTTTCCTTCAGCTGCCGTCCGGCTTCTATATAGCCGTCCATGGTCTTCATGGTCTCCGGGTCCACGCCGTATTTGTCAAAAATGTCTTTGTTGTAGAACAGAACCTGGGGACGGACAGAGTCTGGCAGGGCATAGATGTGTCCGTCAATGGTGGCATCCTTGGCAGCGCCGTCTACCATTTTGCTTAATAGAGGAGTCAGGTACTCGGTCTCATCCTTTAAGAGTCCGGCTTTGGCCAAGTCCATAATGGTGACTGGATCTAACATGGCAGCGTCGGGAAGGTCCTCTGTTGCGCCGGAGAGGGCAGTCATGGTGATCTTTTCCCGAATGTCAGCTGTTCCCTCTGTCTGAACAAATTCAATCTTTACATCCGGAGCAATATCCCGGTGGTTTTCCAGCCAGGTCTCAAAATACTGCTGACGGTATTGAGGATTGCCCATGGCATATACCGTAAGGGTGCCTGCTGGGAAGACTGTGCCGGAAGAACCCTGGGAATCCCCGCCTTCCGGAGCTTTCTGCTCAGAACCGCTTCCCTGGTCTGCCGCCTTTGTGGTAGTGGCAGAGCCTTGAGAATCTCCGCCGCCTCCGCAGGCAGTCAGGCTTCCTGCAGTCAATGCTGCTGCCAGTAATAATGCGATGTTTTTCTTCATAATAATGTTTTCCTCCTTTTTATAAAATGTGGGTGATCAGGTTCTTTTTTATACACTTTCCAAGCAAAAGACTGGTAAAAGAGCGCCAGTGGGATGGATTTACTCCCGGGCGGCTTTAACAGCTGCCTTTAAAAGCTCCATGTCCTGCTCTGTGGCCAGGGTGCAGTCAGCGCCCAGAATAAATCCGGTTCTGCCAAAAGAGGAGATGACTTTATGAACCTCCTCCTGCACTGCCTCCTTTGGTCCGTCCACCAGCACGCCGTGACGGTTGGGAAGGCCGCCCATGATGGTCTTTCCGGGGAACAGCTTTTTTCCGTCCTCCAGAGAGAAGGGAGCTTCATATACTCCCCAGTTGACCACATCCGTGTAAACGCCGTAATCCCGGTAGCGGTTCATATTCAGCTGGTCCTTGCAAATGTGAAGGAAGCAGTATCCGCCTGCATCCTTGATGGCTTTCATAATCTGCAGATCAAGAGGCTTAATGTACTGTTCAAATTCTTCATCTGTGAAAAATCTGGTCTCCCCGCCTAAAGCAGCATAGTAGATGCCGTCTACTCCCAGGCGGATATATTCTCTGGCCAGATCGCACATAACATTGGCAATCCGCTGCATACCAGCCAGGACTGTGTCCTTATCCTCCCGGATGAATTGACAAAGCTTCTCCCGCACTCCGTCATAGGTATAATCCGGGTTCATCTTTTCCAGAGGATGAATGGAGGAGGCTGTGATGCCATGAAGCGTTCCCAAGGTGAAGGCGCTTCGGTCACAGCGGTCCAGAATCTTCTTTACTAAGGTAATCTGATCCTGCATAAAAGAATCCTCCAGGGTCATCTCCCGTACCATATGGTAGTCAGAGCCATGGTGAATCTCACCCATGTAAGGAACCAGATTTTCATTCATAATCTTTAAGATGTCTGTGTCGCTTTCTTCAAAAAAGCGGATATGGGCATCTACAGCCGCATCTCCAAAAGCAACCTCTGTGGGGAAGTGGAGAGAGAAGCCGCTGGGAATCTGATCTGGTTCCCTTCCCTCAATCGCAGCAATTACCCGTTCTTTCTTTGTCATAATGAACCTCCTTTAAAATGAATCATAATATTTGTAATATTATTAGTAATCTTATTAATGTTCATTATAATCATATTTTATTGGTTTGTCAACTGTTTTTTGTTGAAATTTATGAAATTATTGTAAGGGATTGGAAGCTTTTGTTGAAAATGATGGGAAAAGGCAAAAAAAGAACACATGGATTGGAAGTCTCCCATGTGTTTCTTTTGAAGTCAGAGAAAAAAGGTTTCCTGAATCTGATTTTTTACATTGAGAATGTCTTTTTGAAGCATCCGGACTGCTTCCTCCACATCCTTTTTTTCCAGAGCTTCAATGGCAGCTCTGTGAAAATAGCCATTGGATTCTTCATTTTTGTTCCATGCATTGTGAAAGTACTGGGCAATATACTGGCGGGATTTCATCAGAGCCCGTTCAATGGTTTCACATAAATAGGCATTGCCTCCAAGCTCACATAATTTAATATGGAAATCTGTGTTCCTGTCCCAGTTGACTGCCACCTTCCGGCTTTCGTTGGGATTTACAATGGATTCTAAATTCTTTAACATCTGGAGCTCTTCCTCTGTAATCCTTGGGGCCAGTCTCCGCAGGTTGGCAGATTCCAGATCAATCCGCACCTCCAGAAGGTCCAGAATTTCTTTAATGGAGATCTGCACCACCTGATAGCCGACCCGCGGGATGCTTTTTAACACGCCATCCTTGCACAGTTCAATGAGAGCTTCCCGAACCGGGGATTTGCTCATGGAATACCGCTCTACAATCTCTCCCTCTGTGATGATCATGTTTGCTTTGTAGATGCCTTCTTCAATATCATGATAGATGCCTTCCACTGCCGTTTCTTTAAGGGTTTTTTTGGCTTTCATCTTTTCCTCTTTCCTGATGTGTTTGCTATGTCATTCAGGCAGAGCCGGAGATGAGTCCAGACTCTGCCTTTTGGTCCCAAATTCGTTTCTGTGGGTTAGCATATCATAAACAGGAAATATTTTCAAGTTGCTTGTTTTTGAGAAACTAACAGGGAGAGAATCCCTCTCCCCCACAGTATTACCCCTTCACTCCGCCGCCGGTTACGCCTGCAATAATCTTTTCTGACAGGAAAATATACAGAATAAAGGTAGGCAGGAATACAATTACCACTGCAGCGAACATGCCGGCCCAGTCGCCGGTATATTTCATGGAATTAATCATGGAATACAGTCCCACGGCAATGGGGCGGAGCTTGTCGGAATTAGCAAATATTAAAGAGATAAAGTACTCATTCCAGATGTTAATAAAGTTAAATATCGTCACCGTGATGATTCCCGGCTGGGCCATGGGAAGCATGATCAGCCAGAAAGTCTTGGTGGGAGGACATCCGTCAATGGCAGCCGCCTCCTCAAAAGCCCTGGACAGATTGCCGAAAAAGGTCATAAGAAAGATGGTGGTATAGGGAACATTAATGCCAATGTACAAAAAGATCAGCAGAATTCCATTGCTCAATACATGGTTTAAAATCCCTAAATTAGCTACAATGCCAAACAAAGGAAGCACAATCATAACCACCGGCACGCCCATGGCAGATACAAAGCCAGTCTGTATCAGCTTGTTGCCCGGAAAGATAAAACGGGCCAGAACGTAAGCAGCAGGGGCGCAAATCACAATCAGCAGGACACAGGAAATCATGGAATAGATGAGAGAGTTCCGGAAGATTCCCGCTACATCTGAATTGATCCATGCTTTTACATAGTTTTCAAAGTGAAGTCCAGAGGCCAGCAGCTTGTTGGAGAAAATCTCCTTGGTAGTGGA
>CATLIJ010000022.1 GCA_949948825.1 uncultured Clostridiaceae bacterium | reverse complement strand
TTCACGCCGGCACTTAGGCGCTGTCCCTCAAGCGCCTTAGGAACCGTCCAGGCACCCCCAAACCACACAAAATCCACTAACCAGGACGGTTCCGTAGTACCGCTGCGTGAAAAACGGAGTGAGAACGCGTCTTCCCACGTCCCCTCCTTCCCCTGACGCGGACCCCCGCCACACTTTCCCCCGATACAACAATAAATCACTCATCCTCCTCCTGATTATCCAGCAACGACATCTCATCCGAAATCCGCTGTATGTACTCCTTTAAAATCCGCAACGTCTCCTGCCCGCCCTTATTTCCCTCATGCAGATCATCCGCCAGCACGGACACCTCCTCGGAAAGTTTGTGCAGATTCTCCCTTAAATGGTAAACACAGTCATTCTCGCTGGCCTGCCCCCGCACAATATCCTCTGCCAGAGCCTTACAGGACGGCGCTCCGCAGGAACCACAGTCAAGGCCGGGAAGCTTCTTGCACAGCCGCTCCACCTGATTCAGCCGCGCAAAGCTTTCCATCATATTGCCGCCTAAGCTGAACACTGGCTCATACTGAACTCCTGTTGTCCAGGGAATCAGCTGTTCTGCATTGTCCTCCATATCCATATGGCTTCTTGCCACTGGCATATATTTGCGCAACCGTTTCAGCTTCACCTCAGCCACATAAGGATTCTCCACCGTCAGCACGCCTCCCACGCAGCCGCCGTTGCAGGCGTTCAGCTCCACAAATTTCAGATTGGTAAATTTCTGGTCCTCCAGATCCTCCAGAACCCGGATCACATTCTCAATGCCGTCTGCAGCCAGATAATCATCTGTAAAAAGACCGCTCGCCTCACCGCCGCTCCGTCCCCAGCTGATTCCGATTTTCCCGGATGTAACCAGATCCGCCGCCTCCTCTCCCACGCCCTTCATATGAGACAGCAGCTGAGGGTACACATCCTTAATGGCAAGCACATGATCCACCTGGCTTTTTTCTGTCCCCAGGGGAGATTTGGCATAAGTCACCTTGGACGGACAGGGGGAAATAAAGCAGACTCCGATCTCCTTCCGCTCTAATCCGGTCTTTTTCATGGCACGTTTCGCTGCCAGAGCTGCCGCAACCTCCACCGGAGGATTCAAAGGCAGAAGATGGGAGATCAGATTGGGAAAACGGACCCGGATCAGCCGCACCACCGACGGACAGGCAGTGCTGATAATCGGCAGATTGTCCTCATTATGGGTCAGATATTCTCTGGTGGCCTCGGATACCAGCTCTGCCGCCGCGCTCACCTCAAACACATCATCAAATCCCATCAGACGCAGAGCATTCAGCACAATGTTTACATCATCCAGGTTGTTAAACTGGCTGTACAGCGCCGGGGCTGGCAAAGCCACTGTATACTGGTACTGCTTCATCACATCCATCTTATCATAAGTGGCATGTTTTGCATGATGGGCGCAGACCCGGATACACTCCCCGCAGTCAATGCAGAATTTGGCGTTGATCATCGCCTTGCCGTTCCTGACCCGAATGGCCTGGGTGGGGCAACGCTTAATACAGTTAATGCATCCTTTGCACAGATCCGGGTCCAAACGCACCGAATGATTAAATTTATCCATATGCCTGCTACCTCCTGTCTTCCTTCTCCCAAAAGCTTCCAGATTCCGTTCTGCAATCTGTGTCCTTCAATCCATTCAAAATTCTCCTACATCTTCACAATCATTGTGATGGTGGTTCCCACCCCAAGCTTTGTCTCAATGCTCATGTCATCTGTATACTTTTTCATATTGGGAAGGCCCATGCCAGCGCCAAAACCCAGGCTTCTCACCTCGTCCGGAGCAGTGGAGTATCCGGCCTTCATGGCCTTCTCCACATCCGGAATCCCCGGCCCCACATCCGCAAGAATCATCCTGATCTCCACTGGCGTGATCTCCACAGTAATCTCTCCGCCGTTTGCATGGATCACCATATTGATCTCCCCCTCATACATGGCAATCGCCACCTTGCGGACTGCCTCCGGGCTGACTCCCAGCTGCTTTAACTTTCCCTTTACGTCGCTGCTGGCCTCTCCTGCCCTGGTGAAATCATCTGGTGAAATCTCATACTTTAAAACAATCGCATCATCCATCAAATCGCACCTCCGCCCAGGCCTGCCTTGTAAAGCATCCCGCAGGAAGAAAACATCCGGTGCCCGGTCTCCATGACAATGATATCCCGGTCCTTTGCCATCTGAACAATGGTGTCATCCGGTTTTTTTCCCCGCACAAAAACAAGACATACAATATCCAGCATCTCAGCTGTGCGAATCACCTGAGGGTTGCACAGTCCGGTCAGCAGCACGGAATGATCCTTGGAAAAAGCCAGCACGTCACTCATCATATCAGAACCGCAGGCGCTTCTCACTTCCCGGTCCAGAAACTCCTCCCCTGTCAGAACTCTTGCCCCCAGAATGGCCTGTACATCTCTCGCCGTCATATTTTTGTTCCTCCTCCATTTATTATATATAAGAATACCATTGAAAAAGCGAATTATCAACATTTTTTACATTTTTTATCGATACCTTTTTAACATGTGTGTTAACTATTTATTTACTATGGATTTTTTATCATTTTCGTGTTAGAATATTGTTACAATTCACAAAACAGCATTATCACAAGGAGGATGAGACATGGCTTGCAAAAAAGAAGGTGTTCCCTTTGGCGGGACCCCGGAGCAGGAAGCCGCTTTAAAAAAGGTCATCGCCGAGCTGAAGGATACAAAGGGCGCTTTAATGCCCATCATGCAGCAGGCGCAGGAGATTTACGGCTATCTCCCAATTGAAGTACAGACCATGATCTCCGACGAGACAGGAATTCCGTTGGAGAAGATTTACGGCATTGCAACGTTTTATGCCCAGTTCGCTTTACAGCCAAAGGGCAAATACCAGATTTCCGTATGCCTGGGAACCGCATGTTACGTCAAAGGTTCCGCGGCGATTTTCAGTAAACTGGAGGAGCTTCTTGGCATTACCAATGGCCAATGTACCCCGGACGGCAAGTTTTCCCTGGATTCCTGCCGCTGTGTAGGGGCCTGCGGCCTTGCGCCTGTCATGATGATCAATGACGAGGTTTACGGACGGCTGGTACCGGACGACATTCCGGGCATACTGGCAAAATACCAGTAAGCGCCTATGATGACCGAGCTTTCCTTAAATGTATTGGATGTGGCAGAGAATTCCACCCGTGCAAAGGCATCCCTGGTACAGATCACGGTAGATGCTGACACGGCGGCGGACCGGCTTTCCATAACCATTGCTGATGATGGCTGCGGCATGACCCCAGAGCAGGTGGCACAGGTGACAGATCCCTTCTTCACCAGCAGGACCACCCGCAAGGTAGGGCTGGGTGTCCCGTTTTTCAAATATGCCGCAGAGGCAGCAGGCGGTTCCTTTTCCATTGAATCCCAGCCGGGGGTGGGAACCACAGTAATAGCATCTTTTGTTCTTTCCCACATTGACCGGATGCCTCTTGGAGATATTACAAGCACCATACATACATTGGTAGTCTATCATCCGGAGACAGATTTTCTCTACGAATATCGCTATAACGGACGCTCCTTTGTCCTGGATACCAGGGAATTTAAGGAAGTCCTGGAAGGCGTTCCCTTTGACACCCCGGAGATTTCTCAATATATTAAGGATTATCTGACTGAAAACAAACTGGAAACTGACGGCGGCGCCGTGTACTGACACGGGCCAGACTGATTTCATATTTCTAAAATTTGGAGGATACTATGAAAAGCCTTGAAGAATTAAAAGCCATCCGCAACAAGATGCAGGGCCAGGTGGGCCTGCGGGCGGAGGACCACAACCATACCCGCGTGGTAGTCGGCATGGCTACCTGCGGCATTGCCAGCGGCGCAAGACCGGTTTTAAATGCCTTGTCCAACCTGGTACAGGAAAAGGGCCTTACAGACAAAGTGGCAGTGACTCAGACCGGATGCATCGGCCTGTGTCAGTATGAGCCGATTGTGGAGGTGACAGAACCTGGCAAACAGAAGATCACCTACATCAAGATGAATCCCGACAAAGCTGCTGAGATCGTGGAGCGCCACCTGATTGGAGGGCATGTAGTAGAAGAATACACGCTCAATTCAGCAGACATCAAATAAGGAGGACCAAAATGTATCGTTCACATGTATTGGTTTGCGGCGGAACGGGATGTACTTCCTCCGGCAGCCAGCAGATAATGGAAGCATTAAAGGCAGAGATTGCAAAAGCAGGTCTGGAAGAGGAAGTATCTGTGGTTCAGACTGGCTGTCATGGCCTTTGTGCATTAGGACCGATTATGATTGTGTATCCGGATGCCAGCTTCTACTCCATGGTGAAGGTAGAAGACATTCCGGAGATTGTTTCTGAACATTTGTTAAAAGGACGTGTTGTTACCCGTCTTCTGTATCAGGAGACTGTAACCCAGGCCGGAGTCAAAGCTCTGGTGGACACAGACTTCTATAAGAAGCAGCACCGGGTTGCCCTGCGCAACTGCGGCGTCATTAATCCTGAGGTGATTGAAGAGTACATCGGAACCGGCGGCTATGCTGCCCTGGGAAAGGTTCTTACAGAGATGACTCCGGATGATGTGATTCAGTGTCTGATGGATTCCGGCCTTCGGGGCAGAGGCGGCGGCGGCTTCCCCACTGGACTTAAGTGGAAGCTTGCCAAGCAAAACGACGCGGACCAGAAGTATGTGTGCTGTAATGCGGATGAAGGCGACCCCGGCGCATTTATGGACCGTTCCGTGCTGGAAGGCGATCCTCATGCAGTTTTGGAGGCTATGGCCATCGCCGGCTATGCCATTGGCGCCAACCAGGGCTACATATATGTCCGCGCTGAGTATCCCATTGCTGTGGACCGTCTGAAGATCGCCATTAACCAGGCCCGTGAGATGGAGCTGTTAGGCAAGGATATCTTTGGAACCGGATTTGATTTTGATATTGATCTGCGTCTGGGCGCCGGTGCATTTGTCTGCGGCGAGGAGACTGCTCTCATGCACTCCATTGAGGGCAACCGGGGCGAGCCAAAGCCAAGACCTCCGTTCCCGGCACAGAAGGGTCTGTTTGGCAAGCCCACCATTTTGAATAATGTGGAAACCTATGCCAACATTCCGCAGATTATTTTAAACGGACCGGAATGGTTCGCCTCCATGGGTACCGAAAAGTCCAAAGGAACCAAGGTCTTTGCTTTGGGCGGCAAGATTCACAATACCGGCCTGGTGGAGATCCCCATGGGTACCACTCTCCGTGAAGTAATCGAAGAGATCGGCGGCGGCATTCCCAATGGCAAGAAGTTTAAGGCTGCTCAGACCGGCGGACCTTCCGGCGGATGCATTCCCTATGAGCATTTTGACATTCCCATTGACTATGACAACCTGATTTCCATTGGCTCCATGATGGGTTCCGGCGGACTGATCGTCATGGACGAAGACGATTGTATGGTAGACATTGCCAAGTTCTTCCTGGATTTCACGGTTGAGGAATCCTGCGGCAAATGTACTCCCTGCCGTGTAGGCACCAAGCGCCTTTTGGAGATGCTCACCAAGATCACCAAGGGACAGGCCACCATGGAGGATCTGGATAAGCTGGAGGAGCTTTGCTATTACATTAAAGAGAACTCCGCCTGCGCCTTGGGTCAGACTGCGCCCAACCCGGTGCTGTCCACCCTCCGCTATTTCCGTAGCGAGTATGAAGCTCATGTCAGAGACAAAAAATGTCCGGCCGGAGTATGTAAGGCTCTTCTCTCCTACCATATTGATGCCGATAAGTGCCGCGGCTGTACCCTGTGCGCCCGGAACTGTCCCAACAATGCCATCAACGGCACAGTCCGCAACCCGCACATTATTGATCAGGAGAAATGTATTAAGTGCGGCGCCTGTATGGAGAAGTGTAAATTCGGCGCGATCTACAAACAGTAATAGAGGAGAATGGATATGGAGAATATTACAATTAAAATTAACGGCATAGAAGTAAGCGCTCCAAAAGGCTCCACCATACTGGAGGCAGCAAGGCTGGCCCATATCGAGATCCCGACTCTCTGCTACTTAAAGGAGATCAACGAGATCGCTGCCTGCCGGATGTGCGTGGTGGAAGTCAAAGGTGCCAGAAGCCTGGTGGCTGCCTGCGTCTATCCGATCAATGAAAATATGGAAGTATGGACCAACACCCCCAAGGTGCTGGATTCCCGCAAAAAGACTTTACAGCTTTTGCTGTCCAACCATGACCGCAAGTGCTTATCCTGCGTCCGCAGCGGCAACTGTGAGCTGCAGCAGCTGGCAAAGGAGCTGGGCGTGGATGATGAGGGCAAGTATGACGGCGAGCGTACCCCGTCCTGTATTGATGACAGCGCTGCCCATATGATCCGGGACAACAGCAAGTGCATTCTGTGCCGCCGCTGTGTGGCTGTCTGCGAAAAGGTACAGGGCATCGGCGTAATCGGCGCCAATCAGCGCGGCTTTGCCACCTTTATCGGCTCTCCCTTTGAGATGGGCTTGGGAGAGACCAGCTGTGTATCCTGCGGCCAGTGTATTGCTGTGTGTCCCACAGGCGCTTTGCAGGAGAAGTCTCAGATTGATGAGGTTCTGGCTGCCATTGCAGATCCCTCCAAGCATGTGATTGTTCAGACCGCTCCGGCTGTCCGGGCCGGACTGGGAGAGGAATTTGGCTATCCCATCGGTACCAATGTGGAGGGTAAGATGGCTGCTGCTCTTAGACGGATTGGCTTTGACAAGGTATTTGACACAGACTTCAGCGCTGACCTTACCATTATGGAAGAAGCTCATGAGTTCATTGACCGGTTCCAGAACAACGGCGTTCTTCCCATGATTACCTCCTGCTCTCCGGGATGGATTAAGTATTGTGAGCATTACTTCCCGGATATGACCGAGAATTTATCCAGCTGCAAATCTCCCCAGCAGATGTTCGGAGCCATTGCCAAGTCTTATTATGCTGAGAAGGCAGGCCTGAAGCCGGAAGATATTGTATCTGTGTCAATCATGCCCTGTACTGCAAAGAAATTTGAAGTGCAGCGTCCGGACCAGGCTGCCAACGGCGTTCCGGATGTGGATATCTCCCTGACCACCAGAGAGCTGGCCCGGATGATCAAGCGTGTGGGGCTTAAGTTTACCGAACTGCCGGATGAGGGCTTTGACGCTCCTTTAGGTCTTGGCACTGGCGCAGCTGTAATCTTTGGCACTACCGGCGGCGTTATGGAGGCTGCCCTGCGTACTGCAGTGGAGACCCTGACCGGCGAAGAGCTGGAAAGTGTGGACTTTACAGATGTCCGTGGCATGGAAGGCATCAAGGAAGCTACTTACCATGTAGCTGGAATGGATGTGAAGGTGGCTGTAGCTTCCGGACTTGGCAATGCAAGAACACTTCTCAATAAGGTAAAGGCCGGTGAAGCGGATTATCAGTTTATTGAGATCATGGGCTGTCCGGGAGGATGTATCAACGGCGGCGGCCAGCCTCAGCAGCCAGGATATGTGCGCAACACTGTAGATATCCGCGCCCTGCGTGCCAAAGTGCTGTATGATTCAGACAAGGACAATCCGATTCGGAAATCCCATGAGAATCCTGCTATCAAGGAGCTGTATGAGACCTATCTTGGGAAACCAGGCAGCTCTAAGGCACATCATTTGCTGCATACCTCTTATGTGAAGAGAAAAATTAATGAGATTTAGGATTTTGCAGAGTGGTATATAAATAAAATTTAATGGACGGCAGAAAGTCCGCATAAAAGGAATGGGGGAACGTCAGAAGACGTTCTCCCATTCCTTTTATGCCGCTTTTTTGGAAGCGCAAAAGTTGCGGAGCTATCGGTTTTCCCAGGGTAGCTGATGCAGCATCAAAGGCCGCATGAAAGTTTATTTTGAAAATGGAACGATGGCAAAGGAGTAGGTAATGTCATTTTCTCCACTGATGTGCCAGGGTTCTTCTACGTCGCTTCCCCAGCTGTCAATCCCACCCACGCCCCGGACTGCTCCCAAAATGCAGACCACGGTTCGTCTGGCAGGTGGCAGCTCCTCCTGATGGGTGGCATTTTCCAGCTCTTCTGCTGTATAGGGCAAACAGGAGAAGGCAAAGGTATCTTTTACTTTTTCAAACCGCAGCGAAAATTCTTCTGTTTCTTTCTTTTCATTGGCCAGTACAGAAGAGCGGCTTATGGTCAGCCAGTCTGTGTCCATGTGAACACCGCAATCCTGGGGAACTAGGTAAGGAGTCACAGGAAGTCCGCTGACCTGCCACTGGCCCTTTATTCCGCCTGCCATCCGGTCCGGATAGGTCTCTCCTGACAAACCATAATAAGTATATCCGTCTGCTTTTGTGGGAATGATAAACCGCATTCCAAACACAGGAAGCTCTGGAAGACCCTGCTTTCCATAATAATGAACATCTGCCTGAATCCGCCCTGTGGTCTCTATAGTATAGGTCACTTCCACCTCTGTGGATGGAATGGTTGGCGTAATGTAGATATACGTGACAGTCAGGTGTTCCGCCTCCTGCTCAGTATGGAAGCGATTGTTATCCGGGGCCAGAAATGGTCCCATATCCTGGCCGTCCAGCTGAATCTGAATCCGGTCTGCCCGGGTGAACAGATCTGCTCCCATCCACATGGCAGACCGGAAGGAAAATCTGGAGCCCCGGTCATTGTCTGTGGTTGCCCGCCAGAAGGTGGGCTTTGGCGTCCGGTACAGCCACTCCCGCCCATGAATCGTCAAAGATTCCATTCCGCCGGTGGAATAAGAAAAAAGATATTCAAATCCATCTCCGTGAACGCCTAACACCACATCCCCAAACACCACATGAAGCTTTCCCTGACCCTTATTGATACAATCCATAATAATATTTCACCTCCTGCATGGCTGGTTTCGGAGTCCGGTCTGCAAACAGGATTCCATTTCCGGAAAACTCATAATCCGAAGGACGGTCATCAAAATCTCCGCCGTAGCGCAGCACCTCTCTCCCCGTCACCTCATCCTGAACAAACAAGGCCTGGTCAATAAAATCCCATATAAAGCCGCCCTGATACCGCTCATACTGGTCCAGCAAATCCATATAAGACTTCATACCGCCCAGGGAATTGCCCATATCATGCATATATTCACAAAGGATAAAGGGCTTTGTCCCTTTTCCCTCCAAATACTCCCGCACCTGTCCAGGCGGGGCATACATCTGGCTTTCCATATCCGAAATTACTGCCTCATATGCCCGGTTGTGAAACACACTTTCATAATGTACCAGCCGCCCATCGTTCTTTTCCTTCAGATATTCCTGCATGGCCTGGATATTGTCTCCGGCATAGGATTCATTCCCAAGGGACCAGAACAGAATGGATATGTGGTTTTTGAAGGTTTCAAAATTAGTCCTCATCCGGTCCAGAACAGCTTCCTTCCACTGAGGAATGCTTCCCGGCACGTTCCAGCTGGGCTCCTCCTGATTCATCTTCTGCCAGGAGCCATGAGATTCCAGGTTTGTCTCTGACATCATATAAATTCCCTCCTGGTCACACATGGCATACCAGGAAATCTGATTGGGATAATGGCAGGTTCGGACACTGTTGATATTATTTTCATGGAAGCATGCCATGTCTGACTTCATGTCCTCCATGGTCACTACCCGCCCGGAACGGGCATTCCATTCATGACGGTTTACTCCGTTTAAAATCAGCCGCTTCCCATTTAACTTCATAATGCCATCCTCCAGAACAATCCGGCGGAATCCGGTATCACAAGGTACAATTTCCACGACCCGGTCCCTGGCATCCAGCAAATGAATCTCCAGATGATAGAGATAAGGATGGCTGTGATCCCATGTCTGCACCTTTTCCAAAGAATACGGCTTCAGAGAAACAAGCTCTGCTGCTGGAAACAAGCATTCATAAATAAGCTTGCCATCCATTTCTCTTAACAAAACGCCAATCTTATATTCATCATATATTTGTGAATAGGTCCCGTCCTCTCCCCACATGGTCTCATTTCTCTTCCGGGCATTTGTCTGAATCTCCTCTTCTGCTGACAACCGCAATTCCAGCTCAAGTGTTCCGGATATTCCATCCTCATTCAGTCCGGTCTTTACCCACAGATCCTCCACATGAAGTTCTGGCTTGGCATACAAAGTCACATTCCGGAAAATTCCGGAAAACCGGAAGAAATCCTGGTCTTCCAGATAAGCTGCAGTGGAGCGCTTATGTACCTCTACTGCAAGCACATTTCCCTTTTCACGGATATAAGGCGTTAAATCAAAATCCGAAGGAGTAAAGCTGTCCTCTGCATACCCTACAAACTGTCCGTTCAGCCATACATACATGGCCTGCTCCACTCCCTCAAAGGAAATACAAACTCTTTTTCCCATAAACTCCGGTCTCAAATCAAACTGCTTCCGATAAGAGCCTACCGGATTATACTCTGCCTGAGAAAACTGCCCGTTCTCCGGACCAGTTCCCTCCAGAGAATACGCTGGTCTGCGGTACAGATGCCCCTCCCAGGGATACATGGTATTAATATAATGAATCCGGTCATATCCTGCCATCTCAATATGACAGGGAACCAGGATTGTCCCAAAATCTTTTAAATCAAAATCCTCTTTGTAAAATTCGGTTGGACGTGCGGCAGCATTCTTTGACCAGAAAAACTGCCACTCTCCATTCAGAGACTGATACAGATGATCTTTCTTTTCTGCAAAATCAGTCTCTGTGCTGTAAAATTGATGATCCGAATGAGCCGGAAGAACATTTACGCGAAATACTTCCGGGTCATCCAGCCAGCCAAGCTGTGGTGTTATAGCAGACATTTGTTAATGGCTCCTCCTCTTAGATTTATTCAAAGCCATTATATGCTATTTTCACAGCTTTTACAAGGTAGGAACGGATTTATATTTGTTACAGTTCACGGGGCGGGGAAAAACGGATAAAAACAGGCGTCAAGCTTGCTTGTAAGACTGATTTTATCCGTTTTTCCACATCGGGCGAACGCCCAGCTTTTGTCCGTCGAAGACGGGCAAGAAGATGCCCCCGTGAACAGTAACACAGAGCTGCCTGAACCAAAAATACTAACGGTCAAACCGGAAACCTGCATAGGCATTCATTCCATGCTCATGAATATCCAGACCATCCAGCTGCTCCTGATCTGTCACCCGAAGCCCTAACGTCTTGTCAATCACCTTAAACACAATAAACATGGTTATTCCAGTCCAGGCCAGCACACTCGCCATCCCCAACACCTGAGTCAGAAGCAGAGTAATACCTCCTCCGTAAAACAGTCCCACCAAATCATTTGCCGGAGCCGAGGAGGTGGCAAACAATCCTACTGCCACTGTTCCCCAAATGCCATTGCAAAAATGAACTGCCACAGCGCCTACCGGATCATCTACATGAATCACATAATCGCAAAACCAGACTCCAAACACTACCAGCATACCAGAGCCCACGCCTACCAGCAAAGCGCCCATAGCGTCCATTACATCGCATCCAGCTGTGATTCCTACCAGACCAGCCAGAGAAGCATTCAGGCACATAGATACATCTGGCTTTCCGTATTTTATCCATGTAAAAATCATACAGGTTACAGTTGCCACTGCCGGAGCAATGGTGGTTGTTGCAAATATGGAAGCCAGCTGAGGACCGCTGGCAGCTGCCGCGCCGTTAAATCCATACCATCCAAACCATAAAATAAAGCATCCCAAAGCGCCAATCACCACATTATGCCCTGGAATTGCATTGGGACTTTTATCTGAATTGTATTTTCCAAGACGCGGACCTTCCATCCAGGCTCCAATCAAAGCGCTGAAACCTCCTACCATATGGATGGCGCAGGAACCGGCAAAATCATGGAATCCCATTTGGGACAGCCAGCCTCCTCCCCAAATCCAATGGGCCTCAATGGGATATACTACTGCAGATATCACGGCTGAATATACACAGTAAGAGATAAATTTTGTTCTCTCTGCCATAGCACCAGACACAATTGTAGCTGTTGTTGCACAGAACACCAGATTAAACACAAAATTTGACCAGTCAAAGTGTGCGTAATCTGTGACAATTCCCAAGGTGGGCATTCCGATCAGCCCTCCCAGTGTATCCTCTCCCAGTAAGATTCCAAAACCTAAAAACATAAAAACTATTGTTCCAATACAAAAATCCATCAGATTTTTCATAATAATGTTTCCCGCATTTTTTGCCCTTGTAAATCCAGTCTCCACCATGGCAAACCCTGCCTGCATAAAAAACACCAGCGCTGCGCCGATCAAATACCAGATTCCAAATACCTCACTTAAGATTTCTTCCATAACTGCATCCTCCTCATTTCTGTTTTTCTGCAAAACAAACAAGGAGACCGCTGCCATACGGACAGCTATCCCCTTTGATAACTAATCTGCTGTTAAATTTTCCTGTTCCTTTTGTTCTCTTACAGCGCGCTCTCTCCTCGTTCGCCGGTACGAATCCGGACTGCATCCTGAACATCATAAATAAAGATCTTACCATCTCCATAGTTTCCGGTGGTAATCTCATGCACCACCCGATCTATGATTGCTTCTGCTGATTCTGACGAGACAACAGTCTCCACCTTTACCTTGGGAAGCAGATTGACCGTATACTCGGTTCCCCGATATCTCTGTTTATATCCCTTCTGATTTCCATAGCCCATAATGTTGCTGATCATAATGCCGTTTGCTTTGCAATCCTCCAAAATTCCCTTCAGATCCTCCAGCTTTTCCGGCTTTATGATGATCTCCAGCTTCTTCATATTGATTTCCTCCTTTTCCCTTTTTGGATATGATCAAGCAGGGAAGGTTTTCTCCCTGCCCGCTGTGCGGCCCGCATGCTGCCTTAGCAGCAAACTTCCATATGCGAGCCTGCGCAATCACGCATGGGAGACTTCTCCCCCTGCCCGCCGCGCGGCCCACGCGCCGCTTTAGCGGCATATTCCTCTGCGTGGGCCTGTGCATAAAAAAGGACGGGAAAGTTTCCTCAAGAAACTCCCTCGTCCTTTAACAACCTTCATTATATTCTCTTTTTCCTAAAAGTCAAATACATTTTTCTGCGCAATTTACCTGTTTTTTTAGGAAAATGTAACAATTTTCGCTTTTTTCCATTAAAAAGATCCGTTTACTAAATCCCTTCTCTCCCTTTGTAGGACAACAGCTGATCATAAACATCCTGATCTGCTTTTAACTTTGCTTCATTGCCCACAGTGGCCGTCCCGGATCGCTTTATTATTTCCCCAATGCATTCTGCTGCTGCTTTCTGGTCTTCAATCACAGCATTTTTCATGTCATTTACTGCTTCACAGGCTTTCCGGGTATCGCGCCCTGTAATCTCATTCTCCATAGCCACCATGGGTTTGGTCAGCGCTCCTCTGGCCATACCAGCTGCGGAAACTGCCGTAAGAATATATCCATCCAAATCCTCCTGAGTCATCTCCATCTCTGCAATGGCATCTCCTGTTCCCTGAACAACCTTTAATGTGTCTGCTGCATTGGGATCACTGTAACTATACAGGAGCATTGCACCATTGTAAGCCAAAAAACTAATACCGCTGCTGTATGCTCCCATCTGGAAGCGGACTTTCGGAATCATATATTGGTCCGATGCCGCCATAAGAAATGGCACATACTTTCCGGAAAACTCATCATTTTCATAGCAATTTCCAATCATAACCGCATATTGATCAGAACTTTCCAGAATCACAGCCCGCTTTTGCGCTTTGGGGGTTAATGTAACCCTGTTTTCTCCCGCTTCCTTCCAAGGAAGCGCCTCCAAATGGTCTGTACTGATTGTCCTTATCATTTCCAGATCTGATGCCGGAGCTGCACAGGCAAATACCAGACGCCCTTTTTTCAGAAGCTTATCGGAAACAGATTGAAGACGCTCCGCCAAAACCGCCCCAAAAGAGCTGTCTTTTTCCAATTGATTTTGAATATCCTTAAGGTAATAATAAAATTCCTGTCCTCTGTATGCCTCCTTATATCCATAATCGCGGTAAATATAGGATGCCGCCAGGTCACGTGCCACATTCAGTTTATCTCCTGCACGGGACACATCATAAAAATCCGCCTCTCTTGCAAGTATCTCCTGAATCCGTTTTGTATCCGTAAAATCCGTGCTTCCCAGCATCTCCAGGAGAAGAGTAAGCCCTGTCTCATAGTCTTCTGTCAGGGTAGTCCAGTCAAGGCGTATCATAGGATAGGCGTTCTCTCCCTCTGGATACAAGCTGTCCATGGTGTAGGAATACAAATATTCGCTTTTCAGATTCAAGATTTCCTCTAAAGTATGTTCCGCAGTCCCCATATTTCCTGCCAATATACCATAAAGCCCCAAATCCATGTGTTCTTCATCTGAAAAATCACTGATATCCAGGTACAGTCTATAGCTTCCTGCCTTTTCCACCTCTGCGGGAGCCATATAACAGGTGATTCCATCCCCTTCTGTTTTTTCGTAATCAGTAAAAGGTTCTTCATTCGGAATTTCAGATGGATCAATCATAAAATCACGGTTAGAGCCTTCTGATTCGTTCCATTCCCGAAACTCTTTTGTATCCTGAATCATCTGCTGAATCTCTTCTTCTGTCATAGAAGCTTTCTTATCCGCCAAATAGGCGTCCCGCTCTCCTATAATCTTTTCGGCAAGTCCTGGCTCAGGCACATTGATCACCAATGCACTGCGTCCGGCATGTCCTGCCTCTTCTGCTAAGCGCCGGAAAATCTCCTGTTCGCTGTCTGCTTCCACATCATTTAAGGTCTGTTCAAACATATTGTAATAATCATATTTCCCTGTGTGGGTCCAATAATTGACAATATTCGGGAAAACATTTACGCCAACATTCACCTGGTCCCTGAGCAGATAGTTGGATGTTTTTGTCTGCTTTAAAACCGAAGAAAGAATTTCTTTGTCAACTCCTTTTTCTGCAATCTGATCCAATGTTTCTGTTACTGCAGCCTTAAATGCCTGACTCTGCTCTGGTTCCCCATAGTACAGACTGAATTGAAGATATGGCTTTGCATTATACAAGTTTACATATGCCCCTGTCTGATTTTGAATTCCTCTTGCCTTCAGATTTCTGTGGAAGGAAGAATTTTCATGGCTCAATACATCGGTCAGCACAAACCATGCAGTCAAATCCTCCCAGCTTTTCCCTTCCAGGCTGATACCATAATCAATTTCAGTGGCATTTTCTGTCTGATCTCCTTCATAAGCTGGTACAGAAACTGTCTTTTCCTCATAGCCATCCTCTGTGGCCGGGTCTTTATAAACAGAAAGATCCATCTCCTGTCTTTCCGCCTTTGACAGATACTCCTTGTCAATAAAGCTTAAAACCTTTTCATAATCCATATTGCCGTACAGAAAAATCAGGCTGTTATCAAAATGATAGTAACGCCTGTAGGTATCCAAGACAGCCTCATAGGTGAGATTTTGATAGTTTCTGTGAGAACGTCCGATTGCATTGGAAGCATATTGCCCGGGATATAAGGCATCCTCCAAATTATTGGCTGCTTCCATGGACATATTGGCCAGAAAGCCAAAATCCTCGGAATAAACCGTACCAATCATGTTAATCTCATCCTCCGGGCTGTCTAATTCATAACGAATCGCTTCCCTCTTAAAAATATTCTCGTTTTTCAAAATATCTGGCGCTGCCATGCAGCTTAAATATGCATCCATAAGCTTAACCAGCTGCTCCTCGCTTTCCGAGCTTACGGGATAAGAGGTAAATGTGTTATAGGTAAATGCATTGACAAACGTGTTGTAGCTCTTTCCTGCCACATCAAAAAACAGGTTTTTGCTGGGATACTTTTCCGATGAGGCAAGAATCGCATGTTCAAATACATGGTTTGTATCCGTCTCATCTATATACGGCGTATGGTAACTGATGGAAAACGCCAGCTCCGGGTCGCTGTTTTTCACCCAAACCAATTTTGCCCCGCTTTTCTCATGGGTAAAGCCAATAAGCTTTGCCTGCAGTATCTCACTGTCAGAAACAGAATCCACCTTAAATCCAAAAATCACATCTCCTGCTGTCAGACTCTCCTCTGAATGGCTCTCTTTCTGCTCTTGCACAGATGAACCTGCTGCCTCTGTCCCGGCTCCCCGAGTTGTCTGGCTGACAGTGTCTTCTCCAGATCTTTTGGCTCCGCACCCGCTCGTAACCGCCAAAACCGCTGTCAGCCCCATTGCTATGAGCTTTTTATAAGTTTGTTTCATTATTCCCTCCTGATAGATAAATTTCTCTTTCTTCACATTATAGGTTTTACAGTCAGGCAAGTCAATAAAATTTGTAACAATTCACCGGGCGGGGAATCTGACATAAATTTGGGTGTCAAGCTCGCTTGTAAGCCCAAATTTATATCAGATTCCACATCAGGCGAACGCCTGATGCTTCTTGTCCGTCAAAGACGGGCAAGAAGATGCCCCCGCCCTGTGAACTGTAATCTGAGATTATATTAAATACTATCTCTTGACTTGTTACATCTGTACATGATACAATATTCCTATCAATAAGGGAGGAGCGTGTAAAATTATGATTGATCATGAAATGTTGGACGCCATGAAAGATTTATTGACCCCTATTAACCTTCGCTTAGAAAGTATGGAATATGAGATTGCTGGTGTAAAACATGAAATGGCTGACATCCGGCTGGAAGTTGCTGATGTGAAGCATGAAATGGCTGACATCCGGCTGGAGATTGCTGATGTGAAGCATGAAATGGCTGACATCCGGCTGGAGATTGCTGATGTGAAGCATGAAGTGGCTGATAACAAAATGGAGATTAGCAGCTTACGTTTGGAAATGAATCGGGGATTTCGGAAATATAATGATGAAATCCAAACTCTGGTTGCTGTCTTACGGGCAAAAAATATTATGCCGAAGGAAACAAACGTGGAAATTTTCCTATAACAAGCAGCAAACCTGCCATATCTAAAACCTGACAAAAATACCGCCCCCTCGATCCTCACAAAATTATTAAGGGCGGTTTTTGTCTGTTCATGTTTTCCACTAATTTTTAACTCAAACTTCCCACATCAAAAATGGGATTCGTACATTGAAAAATCAATACTTCAGCCCACAAAATATCCTCATGACGCTATTTCTTTCTGCTCTAAAGCTTCCTGCATATATTTGGGAAGTCGT
>CATLIJ010000021.1 GCA_949948825.1 uncultured Clostridiaceae bacterium | reverse complement strand
TTCAGACTCCTTTGGCAGATAATAGCTGACTCCTCTCGGCTCGTCATGATTCTCAATAATATTGGAATAAAACCCAATGCCCTCCATCTCCCTCTGGCTCTCAAAACAACACCTCTTGTAATCCTCAGTCGAGGGGATTCGGGCTCTATACCAGCCGTCCACAGACTTTCCCTCCACAGTCTGACGAAAATCAAATATAGAAGAAAAGTATCCGTCTTCTCCGGCAAAATCCGCCAGCTCGCCGTCCCTGGCATTAAATACCTCTCCCACGGAAAATGCGCCGTGAGGACGGAAGGTCCGGTCCCTCATCTCCCTCAGAAATTCTCCGATTCCCGATGCATCTGCCAGCACGGTTCCCATATCACAAAGCCCATCCTCGCGGTCCGGAGGATAATTCCGGAACTGGTCCGGCTTTTTGATATTAATAATCGCATCAATCCGAAATCCAGCCAGCCCCTTATCCAGCCACCAATTTATCATCTCATAGATCCGTTCCCGGACCACAGGATTTTCCCAGTTCAGATCTGGTTGCTTTTTGTGAAATACATGGAGATAATACCAATCACTGTTTGGCACTGGCTCCCACACAGAACCTCCAAAATAAGATCTCCAGTTGCAGGGCAGCTTTCCATCCTGCTTCTTTTCAAAATAAAAATATTTTCCATACTCTCCTTCTGGATCTGCACATGCTTTCCGGAACCATTCATGCTCATCTGAACAATGATTCACCACCAGATCCATCACAATTCCAATATCCCGCTTCTTTGCCTCCAAAATCAGCTGGTCCATGTCCTCCATGGTTCCAAACACTGGATCAATCTTATAGTAATCCGCAATGTCATATCCCTGGTCTGCACACGGCGACAGATAAACCGGTGAAATCCAGATCAAGTCAATGCCCAGCTCCTTCAGATAATCCAGCTTCCCTGTAATTCCCGGCAGATCGCCAATCCCATCTCCATTGGAATCACAAAAGCTTTTGGGATAAATTTGATAAGCAACCTTCCCATGCCACCATTCTTTCCTCATGTCCAGTTCATCCTCCCATATCTCTTTGCTGTTTCATACAGCTTCTCCTGAAGCTCTTTGGTGAGCTCTTCTTTTGAGACACGCCATTTCCAGTTCGTTCCCACTGTTGACGGCTTGTTCATGCGGCACTCATTTCCACATCCCAAATAATCCTGCAGGGGAATGATGCAGACCCGGGCAGCGCTTCGCATAATCAGGCTGATGAAGGACCAGTTCAGCTCCTTTTTCGGCGTCCGGCTGTCACACAGATAATCTCTGGCCAGTTCCTGCTCTTCCCTTGTAATCGAGTCAAACCAGCCCCGAATGGTCTCATTGTCATGGGTTCCTGTGTAAGCCACACAATTTTCTCCATAATTATGAGGAAGATAATCATTGGCACAGCCGGAATCTCTGGAATCAAAAGCAAACTCCAGCACCTTCATTCCGGGAAAGCCGCTGTCCTTCACCAGCTGACGGACTGAATCCGTCACATAGCCCAAATCCTCTGCAATCACCTTCCGCCGGCCAAGAACCTCCTCCACACGGGCAAATAAATTCATTCCCGGCCCTTTTTCCCAGTGTCCTTCCACAGCAGTCTTTGCCCCATAGGGAATGGAATAGTACTCGTCAAATCCCCGGAAATGGTCAATCCGCACCACATCATACAGCCGGAAGCAATATTCCAGTCGGGAGATCCACCACTCATATCCTGTATTTCTGTGATAATCCCAGCGATACAGGGGATTGCCCCACAGCTGTCCAATGGCAGAAAATCCGTCCGGCGGACATCCAGCCACTGCAAACGGCACATTGTTCTCATTCAGCTGAAACAGCTCTGGATGCGCCCAGGTGTCCGCACTGTCCATGGCAACATAAATAGGAATATCCCCCACAATCTGAATGCCCTTTTCATTGGCATAGGTCTTCAGCTTTTTCCACTGAATATAAAACAGATATTGCATATACTGCTGAAACTCAATGTCAAAATATAGCTCTCTGCGGTAATAATCTATGGCATTTCCCCACCGCAGCCGGATATCCTCTGCCCACTCTGTCCAGGGAATCCCGTCAAACCGGCCCTTCACAGCCATAAAAAGCGCGTAATCTGCCAGCCACCACTGATTTTCCCATACAAAACGCTGATAATCCGGGTTCTCGCTGATCTGGCTTCGTTCATAAGCTTTCCGAAGAAGGGGATAACGCGCCTCATACATTTTCTTATAATCAATCAGCTGCGGTTCCTCCCCAAAATCCGCAGCATCGCACTCTTCCTCAGTCAGTACTCCCTCCTTTATCAGCTCCTCCAGACTGATCAGATAAGGGTTCCCGGCAAAGGTAGAAAATGACTGATACGGTGAATCCCCGTAGCTGGTAGGGCCAAGGGGCAGAATCTGCCAATAGGTCTGTCCCGCCTCCTTCAGCCAGTCCACAAAATCATATGCACTCTTTGAAAAACAGCCAATCCCATACCTGGATGGAAGGCTGGTAACAGAAAGTAATACACCTGCTGATCTGTTCATATCATATCTCCCCTCATTCCACATTTCTGTGGACAGCAAACATTCACAATTGCACCATTACTCCAAAGTGATCCGATACCACCGGATCGTGTATTCCATTGCAGATCACACAAGAAGACTTAACCGGAATCATTTTGCTGCACCAGATATAATCAATTCTCATTCCTGCTGGCTGAAGCTTATGGGAAGTCTTCTGGTCAGCTCCCCGGTCTCTCCAGCCGTCAATCTCACTGGACACTGTAATGCCCTGATCTCTTTTCTCAGCCATATGGTAGGTGTCCTGCCATCCGCTCCTTCTCACCAGATCATACCCTTGTCCGGATATGCTGTCAGGACTGTTGAAGTCTCCCATAAGCCACACTGGCGCTTCCTTCTTCCTGGCCTTCAGATGCTCCTCCAGCCGTTCCCATAGCTCCTCAAACGGCTCCTCTTCATCCTCCCACCATCCCATATGCACTGTATAAAACCAACCTTCTCTGGTTTTTATCCCCAGGACCCGGCGGGTCTTCCAGTTCTCATAATCATCACACCGGCTGATCCGGAAAGAATCCACCTGACAGACCGGCTGGCTGCTGAACACAGCCAGTCCTTCGTCATACTTTCCATATCCCAGCTTTGCAGGAACCCAGGTCCAGGCATAAGAAACACCCTTTTCCCTCAAAAGCTCTGCCAGCCTTGCCCCATGATTATCCTGCCGGATGCTTCCGGTAAAGCCCGGACTTCTGACAAATCCGGAAAGTCCGGACTCTTCCATACATGCTGCTGCCGCAGACTGATTGACCTCCTGCATGGCAAGCACCTCTGGTCTTTCCGCCTGAATCACAGCTGCAAACTGATGCAGCTTCCTCTCATAATCCGGTTCCTCCAGACTATGGGTATTTATTGTGATGAGCTTCATTTTCCCTGCCTCCTGACGCTGTTACAGGATATCATTAATATCCGATTTAAGCACATCTGCCTTGGGGCCATATACTGCCTGAATTCCATTATCCTTCTTCAGCAGTCCAAGCGCCCCTTCTGCCTTCCATGCCGGCAGCTCCGCCACCTTGGAGGCATCCTTAACTGTCACCCTCAAACGGGTCATACAGGCATCCACCAATGTAATGTTCTCCCGGCCGCCAAGCAGGGCAATAATCCGTTCTGCCTGACCTCCGTTTCCTTTGGAACCTGTTCCTGAACTTCCGGCCGCAGCCCCGCTCTCTTCTTCTCCGCCCTCATCTGTATAATTCCCCAGACGGCCTGGAGTTGCAAATTTCATTTTATCAATCATCACATAAGCAATCACATACCCTACGGCAAAGAACACTGCCACACAAATCACAAAATTGAGCAAATCCCCTGCCAGACCAGCCTTTATGGACATAGGTACACGGGTGAGGAACTCTAAATTTCCAAAAGAGTGAAGACGGAGATGCAAAATTCCTGCCATGGCAAAAGCACATCCCTGAAGCACAGCATAAGCCCCATACAGCGGTAAAGCACAGAACATGAACATAAACTCCAAAGGCTCCGTCACACCTGTCAGAAATACTGCCAGCACAGTTGATACAAACATGGAACGGTAGGACTTTTTCTTATCCTCATCCACTCTGCGGTACATGGCAAGAGCTATCCCCAGCAAAAGCCCGGTAGCTCCAATCATCTGTCCCACCTTAAACCGGGCAGGCGTCACAGTTGTCATCAGATTTGTATAGGAAGCCATGTCTCCTGCATCCTTAAAGTTAATCAAATCTGTCACCCAGGCCAGCCACAGGGGATCCTGTCCGAATACCTGAGAGCCTGCATTGATTCCGGTCTGAATCGTGTAGGTACCGCCAAAGGAAGTATAGTTCATAGGAATTGTCAGCATATGGTGCAGGCCAAAAGGCAGCAGCAGACGTTCCAGAGTTCCGTAAATAAATGGAGCCAGCACTGGCGAGGTAGAAGAGGAATTTGCAATCCACACACCAAACGCATTGATTCCGGTCTGCACTACCGGCCAGACCACAGCCAGCGCCAGAGAAATAATTACAGACCAGTAAATTACCACCATGGGTACAAACCGTTTTCCGTTAAAAAATGCCAGCGCATCCGGAAGCTTCCGGAAATTGTAATACTTGTTGTAAATCATACCGCCTGTAAATCCGGCTATAATTCCAACAAACACTCCCATATTCAGGGCAGGCGCTCCCAATACAGAGGTGAAATAACCATTTACCAGAATTTCCTGGCCAAATAAAGTATGGGTCACAGCCTCCGGATCATTGAGCATTCCAGAGGTCACTCCAAAAATTGCGCCTGTGATACAGTTAATCAGAATAAACGCAATCACTGCCGCAAATGCGCCTCCGGCCCTCTCCTTTGCCCAGGAACCGCCGATTGCCACTGCAAACAAAATATGCAGGTTATTGATCACAGCCCATCCGATATTTTCCATGGTACTGCCAATCATGGAAATCATATGAATGTCCACGCCAGCCATCTGCACAAGCTTGCCAAGGCTGATCATCAGTCCTGCTGCTGGCATGACAGCAATCACTACCATCAACACCTTACCCAGTTTCTGGAGAAAATCAAAATTAATGGCAAATTTTTTCTTCTCAGGCTCCTGAGATACACCTGCCTTCGCTGTGCTGTCAGCTTTGTCAGTTAAGGCGCTTTTCCCTGTTTCTCCCTCCTCTGCTGAATCTCCCTGTATCAAAATCAGTGTATCCTCTCCAGCAGTTACCGCGCCGTCCTGTCCCTTCAGACTCTTGCCCTCTGCCCCGCCGCAGACCAGCACAGGTGTAACCGGATTTATATTCCTTTCTGCCAGAAATGCCAGGTCCACCTCTGCCACCAGATCTCCGGCCTGAATCCGGTCTCCGGCCTTTACATGCACCTGAAAGCACTCTCCCTTAAGAGCCACTGTCTCCAGCCCCACATGGACCAGAAGCTCCACCCCTTCATCGCTGCGGAATCCAAAAGCATGAAGGGTATCTGCCACAGAGACCACTTCTCCTGTCACCGGGCTTACAATCTTTCCCTCTTCTGGAATCACCGCCATGCCGTCTCCGATGATTTTCTGTGAAAAAACCGGATCTGGTACCTGTTCTAATGCAATCGCTTTTCCTGTGACTGGTGATCGTATAATCACTTCATTCTTATAGCTGTCTCTGTCATTCATCCCTGTTCCTCCGCTCGTTATTTTTTGCAATTTTCCTTACTCGTTGCGCAAACGCTTGCATTAAATATAGCGCATTTGCATAAAACATGCAAGAGCATTTTCATCATCTTTACATTTTTTCTGTTATTAACAATAATCTCCAAATTATTTGTATAATTTTCACAATAAATTCTTGCTGCCTGTTTGCTTCTTTTTTCATAATCCCATTGATTTTATTGACAATAACGGTTTCTCCATGATAAAATCAAAGTATTAACCAACTTTCACACTATAAGGAAGGTGCATCCATGAATGGTCTCTCCAAAAAAGAAGAAATTCGGTTGAAAAAACTGTCCCGTCAACGGTTTGGGAATGTTTTTGCTACCATTGGGCTTATATTGATTCTTGCTATTGGTTTTCTGATTGCCTCCAGTTTACTGAAAAACTATTCCATTAATTTCTGCCTCCAAATTCTGGAACAGGAAGCCCGAAACACCAAAAACAATATTAATGACCAGCTTTTCTTTTTTCAGAATGATATGGATGTTCTTGCCAAAATTATTGAGAAGGAAAAGGAGCTCTCTTCGCCGCAGGTACAGGCGCTTTTGAAGATTTTCGAAGAAAAGGAATTTATTTCCCGAATCGGAATTTTGTTTCCGGACAATCAGGCCATGCTGTCAGACGGAACCTTTAAGACATCCCATGGTAAGAAAACCTTTGACCAGCTTGCCCAGGAAGGGCCTTTTCTGTCCAACGCTGAACCAGACAGCGCAAATCCTCATAACTGGATTTTATATTACAGCATTCCCATCGGAGAAAAACCAGACATCCGGGGACTTTTGTTCGGTGTAGTAGAACTGGATAATATTTCTGACTACTTTAATATTGATGTGTTTGACGGAAAAGCGGATTTTTATATTATGGACCCGGAAAATATGAATCTGGTCCTGGATACCCTCCACGGCCACCCAGGACATTCGGACGCAACAGAGGGCCATCATATTAAGGAAGGCTTCCACGAAGAACAGATCAGACAGGACTTTTCCCAGGGCCGCAGCGGACTGACTGCCTATCTGTCCACAAGTCTGGATGAATACCTGTACACTGCCTATGCTCCTCTTGATGTCAACCACTGGTTTATCCTGCTGTCTGTTCCGGAAAGTGTTGTATTTGATGAAGCTGAATACACCAAAACGATCTTATTCTGGCTGGGTATTTTTGAAAGCGTTGCACTGATTACATATTTTCTGTGGATTCTTTTACGGTCAAAAAGAGAGATGAAATTAAAAGAATATCAGATTCAGCATATTCATTATATGTATAATATTCAGCACACTCTTTTTGATGCCTTCCGGCAGCAGGAAAATATAAGCCTTTCCTTAAAACAGATTGCCGAGGAGACAAAAGCCAGATCCGTATTGCTGGTTGCCATTGAAAATAACAAAGTCCGCCGGATCTTTTCCTGGCAGAGTAATTCTTCCATAGGAGATGGGAATCAGCGGGAAAATCAGCTTGCCACGGTTCTTACAGAAGACATGCTTCTTCGCAATGCCTCTTATATTGCCTCTGCGGAAAGGGAATCCACACAAAAGGACCCAAGACTAAAGGATATGATCAGTCAATTTGGAATCAGTCAGTGGATGGCAATTCCCATAGAAGGACAGAAAAAACGGCTGATTGGTGTTCTGGCTGCAATTAATACGGATCAGACATGGGGTGATCTTTCCCCTCTCACCAGCGTTGCCTTAAGCTTTTCCATGGCGCTTTATAATATGCAGGCTTATCAGACCATAGAAAAAATGGGAACCACAGATGCCCTTACAAACCTGTGGAACCGGAATGCCTATGAGCAAAAGATGAAACAGCTTGAAACCGATCATCCGGACTGCATTACCTGTGTCTATGCAGATGCCAATGGCCTCCATGAATTAAACAACAGCCAGGGCCATGCTGCTGGCGACCGGATGCTGCAGTGTGTGGCCAATGCCTTAAAGGATACGTTTGAACATGGATCTGTGTTCCGAATCGGAGGGGATGAATTCCTGGTATTTACTAATATGAAGGAAGAAGAGGCTTCCAGACAGGCTGTTCTTGCAAAGCAGATTGTACAAAGCAGCGGATACCATGTTTCCATTGGGACTGCTTCCGGTGGATCTGCAATTTCGCCCATTGCAATTGTAAAAACAGCAGAAAAAAGAATGTATGAAGATAAACGCTTATACTATATGGGTACTCGTGACCGGCGTCAAATGCGATAAGCCTCTGATCGGCAGTTTTGATTTGTTCCGTAAAACGATGTGCCGGCTTCAGGAGGTTTATCATGGCCGTTACCATTAAAGATGTTGCAGCGCTGGCTGGCGTATCCCCGTCTACGGTTTCCCGCACCTGTAAAAATAACCCCTCCATCAGCGAGGAGACAAAGGAACGGGTCCGCCGTGCTATGGCCCAGCTGGGCTATGAGCCTAATTTTCAGGCAAGCAATCTGGCATCCCAAAACGCCCGTACCATTGGCATTGTCCTGCCTACCTCTGTGCGGGATGCCTATGAGAATCCCTTTTACCTGGAAGCCATTCGGGGAATCAGCCAGTTTTGCAATCAGCGCCAGTATATTAATACGGTCATCACTGGCAAGGATGAGGATGAGGTGCTTCATGCGATGCGCACCATGACCCGCAGCGGTCAGGTAGATGGTTTTATTGTCCTTTATTCCAAGCAGCAGGACCCGGTTGTGGATTATCTGTACGGAGAAGGTCTTTTGTATGTGCTCATTGGAAAAGCTTATCAGTATGCCAATCAGACCATATATATTGATAATGATAATCTTCTGGCTGGTCAGGAAGCCACGGAGTATTTGTATCAGCTGGGACACCGTAAAATTGCATATCTGGGCAGCGACAGCAGTCTGATGTTTTCTGCTGACCGCAAATCTGGCTACCAGACTGCCCTTTTAAAGCACAATATTCCTCTCCGTGAGGAGTATTGTGTGGAGGCGCCCTCCATCCCAAAAGACGGGGATACGTTGATCCACCGTCTTCTCCAAGGGGAGGACCCTCCCACCGCCATTTTAGTCAGTGACGATATTCTGGCTGTGGCCCTGGAACGGGCCTGTATGGAATCTGGTCTGTCCATACCAGGGGATTTGTCCATCATTTCCTTCAACAACTCCCTGTTTGCCCGCCTTACCTATCCTCAGCTGACCTCCATTGACATTAATTCCTGCCAGCTGGGAATTGAAGCAGCGTCTCAGATGATCAACCACATTGAAAATCCAAACCTGCTGGCCACCAAAATCATTGTGCCTCATTATCTGATCGAACGAGACAGCTGTCAGAGAATTATCTGAAAAAACCGTTGAGACCTGCTATTATTAACTTAAAAAACAGAAAGAACCTCCTGTTGTCAGATGGTTCTTTCTGTTTTCTGATTCGCAAATCTCAGTATTTCAGTGTCTTCCAGTTCTCCGGATTGTCATAATCCTTGTGAATCCCGTCATCCTCATACAGCACATACTCCCCGCCTGCATATCCAACCGCTGTGTAGCGGGAAGCATTCACAGCCTCCACATGTTCCGCTCCGTCTGCTATTGGAATCCATTTTCCCTTGCGGATAAAAAGGGGAACCTCATTTAACGCAATTTCCACATAATGGTGGCCAGCCGGAAGAATCTCCTCATACAGAGAACCATTCGGAAGGAATTTCACAAACTTCATCTCCTCCGGAAGATAAACATATCTTCCCGTGGCATTCTGAGTATACACAGGAGCAATCATAATCTCATTTCCCAGCATTAACTGATCCTCTGCCTGAAGGCAGTGAGAATCCTCCGGATATACAAAAGCAAGAGGTTTAAAATACAAATCATCCGACAATGCAGCCTTCATGTACTCACTGTAAAGATAAGGCAAAAGGCGGTAGCGGACTCCCACTACATGACGGAAATCCTCCATATTTTCAAAACGATAGCATTCCTGATCACGGGTGCCAATGGCAGCATGATTGCGCATCAGTGGAGTAAAAACTCCCAGGGCCAACCAGCGGAGCACCAGATCTCTTGTGGCATTTGCCCCAAAGCCTCCAAGATCTGCCCCAATATATAAAAACCCGCACATATTCAGAGACGGCATCATTTTCAGGTTCAGAAGCATATGGGACCACCAGGACTTATTGTCCCCGGTCCAAAGCCCCCCATACCGATGCATGCCTATGTAGGAGGACCGGGAAAACATGAGGAAACGCCGGTCCGGAGCAATCCGCTCAAACGCTTCTCCTGCTGCTCTGGTCATGTTAAAGCCAAACAGATTATGAACCTTGTCATGGCAGATTCGCTCTTTGCCCACCTGATGATAAAAAGCCTTATAATCATCCTGATTGCCAGATAAAGCTTCAAGGGCATCCTTCACATCCCATGGAGAACCAGCCTCCGGATTCTCCAAAAAGCTCTTCATCACCTGACTGACCCTTTTGATTCCTTCTGGTGTATAAAAAATGGCTGGTTCGTTCATATCGTTCCAAAAACCTTCAATTCCCTGCTCCATCAAAAACCGGTATTGGTCCCCAAACCACTTTCTTGCCTCTGGATTCAACACATCAGGAAAATGGGTGTCTCCCGGCCAGACCGCTGCCACAAAATCGCTGCCATCCTCCCGCTGACAAAAATACCGGTTTTTCACACCCTCCTCATACACCTCATAGCCTTTCTCCACCTTGACTCCTGCGTCAATAATGGGGATCAGGCGGATATTCTGGTCTTTCATCTCCTGGACAAACCGGGGAAAATCCCGGAAGTTTTCCTCATGCAGGGTAAAATCCTTATAATCCTGCATATAATCAATATCCATATAAATCATATCCAGGGGAATATGGTTCTTTCGGTAGCCCTCTGCCACCTGCCGGAAATCCTCCTTTGTCTGGTATCCCCACCGGCTCTGTCCAAATCCAAATGCGAATTTGGGCGGAATATAGCTTCTTCCGATTATTTTCCGAAACTGTTTTACAATATCATAAGAACTCTCCCCCTCTATCACATACAGGCACAAATCTCCTGTCTCACAGATAATGGCAAGCGTGTCCATACGGGTAAAGCCAATGTCAAAGGTAAGCTTTGAAGGATAGTCTACAAAAAGACCAAAACAGGTATCTCCTGCGACCACAATAAAATTATGTGCCGCATAAAGAGATCTTACATCCTCTGTGTGGTTTGGATTGTCTGTACAATCACTGATATAACAGCCGCCTCTTTTGTTGATTCCCCGGTTTGCCTCCCCCAGGCCATAAACCACATCCCTTTCCTTCAGAGTATACATAAAAGAAAAACCTTCCTCCAGACCAACCGTCCCATAAGCCGGAGAACCGCTGTCCGCCTTTATGTCTGCAATCACTGCCTCTGTGTTAAAGGGCGTTCCATAAACATATTTCCGAATCATCTTTCTCTCCTATTTATTCAGGCTCTTCTCTCGTCATTCCATCAGACTCAGCTTCTCAATCCCTTTTCTGATTCTGCTCAAAGACTCTTCTTTTCCCAGCACCTCCATAATCTCTGTGGCTCCGGCCGGAGTCATCTGTTTGCCAGACACAGCAGTTCGGATCGGCCACATGACAAATCCGGTTTTCACTCCCTTTTCCTCCACATATTCGGATAAAGTGCTGTACAAAGCATCATTAGAAAAATCCTCCTGTCCCTCCAAAAGGGGTAGAACCTCCTTCAGTACCTGCAATGCGCTTTCTGCTGTGGATTTCATCTTTTTATGAGTGTACATAGCCACATCATATTCTGGCATCTCCTGGAAAAAGTCAATATGGCCTTCAATATCCGGAAATACCTCAATCCGGGTCTTTACCATGGCAGCAATCTTTTTCAAATCCAAATCCTTTTGAATCACTTTCCGGATATACGGCTCTGCCATGGAATAAAACCTGTCAAAATCCATGGCCTTTAAGTATTCTCCATTCATCCACTTAAGCTTTGTCACATCAAACACAGCCGGGGACTTGCTTAAATTGTGGTAATCAAACACCTGAATTAACTCCTCTAAAGAGTAAATCTCCCGGTTTTCTTCTGGAGACCACCCTAAAAGAGCCACATAATTCACCACAGCTTCTGACATAAAGCCCTGGTCAATCAAATCCTCATAAGAAGCATGTCCGCTTCGTTTGCTCAGCTTCTTGTGCTCCTCATTGGTAATCAGAGGACAGTGGACATACACCGGGACCTGCCAGCCAAAGGCTTCGTACAGACGATTGTATTTGGGAGAGGAGGACAAATATTCATTTCCCCGGACCACATGGGTAATTCCCATCAAATGATCATCCACCACATTGGCAAAATTATAAGTGGGATAACCGTCTGACTTAATCAGCACCATATCATCCAGCTCTGAATTATCTACTGTGATATCTCCATAAATATCATCATGGAATGTGGTGCTCCCCTCTCTTGGATTATTCTGCCGGATCACATAGGGCATACCTGCCGCCAGATTGGCTTCAATCTCCTCTTTGGACAAATGAAGGCAATGCTTGTCATAAGCCATGATCTCCTCTCCATTCACAGAGGTTTTCAGGGAATCCAGGCGTTCCTGCGTACAAAAGCAGTAATATGCCTCTCCCTTTTCAATCAGCTTTTTTGCATATTCCAGATAAATTCCCGCTGCCTGACGCTGGCTCTGAACATAAGGACCCACGCCGCCGTCCTTATCCGGCCCCTCGTCATGGATCAGGCCCGTTTTTTCCAGCGTCCGGTAAATAATCTCCGTGGCGCCCTCCACATAGCGTTCCTGGTCTGTATCCTCAATTCTCAGCAGAAAATCGCCTCCGTCATGCTTTGCAATCAGATAGGCATACAATGCTGTCCTTAAATTTCCCACATGCATCCTCCCTGTTGGGCTGGGCGCATACCTGGTTCGGATTCTTGTCATATTTTCAGTTCTCCTTTAAGCTATAAATTCTTCCCCGATTATATACTAAATGAAAGCAAATGGAAAGGGGATTTTTTCCTGTAAGGTATTCCATTCTCTTTTAAAATCCTTTATAATATCAATATACTTGCAAGCATACTTATTTGCCGAATGATGTCAAAAAACCTAAGGAGATCAATAATATGATGCACCCCAAACACCTTCTTCTCGATTTGGACGGCACCTTATGGGATACAGCGCAGGTATCTGCCGATGCCTACAACAAGGCCCTCCGCAAGGATGGACGCTGCAGCCGGATTATCCTTGCAGATACCATCCGAAAAGAGTTTGGTAAATCAGATCAGGAAATTGCAAACGATTTGTTTTCTGATTTTCCGCTGTCTGTCCGAGGTGAGCTGATGAATCTGTGTGATCATGCCAACACCGCTGCTTTGGCTGGCACAGACTTTCTCATGCTTTACCCGGATATACGTAGCACCTTGGAAGTCCTTATTTCCCAATGCTGCTTTTATATTGTCAGCAACTGCGGAACCGGGTATATTGAGATGTTTCTGAAAAAGTATCACCTGGAAACCTATATCACAGATATGGAATGCTGTGGTAATACGGGAAAGACCAAGTGGGAAAATATCCTTCTTCTCATGGAGCGCAACAACATTTCTTCCTCTGATGCTGCCTATGTGGGAGATACTGCCGGAGACTCAAACTCAGCTGCCAAGGCCGGAATCCCCTTTATTTTTGCGTCTTACGGATATGGGACAGCTGCCAAAAGCGATCTGACGATTCGTCACTTTTCGGATCTTCTTTCCCTTTATCAATGAGCTTACACAGACCAGTCTGTGATAACGCCAATAAAAAAGCAGCATAAGCCACAAAAGGCGGCATGATCAAAAATCATGCCGCCTTTGATAAGCTCATCTTTTCTTTATAATAACAATCACTGCTGCGACTGCCAGTACTCCGGCTCCGGCAAAAACCATCCATTGACGCCGTGTCTTTAATAGCACAATCTCTCCAGATATTCCAGCCTCAAAAATCAGATAATCTCCATCCTTTAATCCATCTAACAGTTCCACTGTTCCATCCCGGACAATTCCAATTCGATCCGCCCCCCTGGCCAGCACATGGAGTCTTACATTTTCAGGCAAAGGCCGGCTTTCCGGGTCCTGAATCTGATACCGGTAAGCTTTGAGCATCTGATATCCATTGGGAGCAGGAACCATTTCCTCCTCCCCAATATGAACCTGCACCTCCGGGTAAAAGGACGCCTCTGCCAGTAAAAGCGGCATTGGATCATCGGAATCTGCGATGGTTACAGTCCAAGGAGTATAAACCGCATGAATCTTATAATTTTTACGGATATTGGACAAGTCGGTTTCCTCCCATTGCTGGAAAAATCCCTCCTTTTCCGGCACCTCCGGCATATTTTCAACAGTCAGAGACTGGCCATAATTACAGACAATCTGCTCCACGATCTGGTCATCTGCCAGGAAAGTCACAGTCAGGCTCTGAAATTCCTCCGGCAGTTCTTCTTTTTGAAGCAAAGCCTCATAAGAGATTCCTTCTGCCTCTCCCTGAAATGTAATTCCATCCACAGCCCCAAGTCCATCATCCACATAGCAGTTTCCTTCTACCTCGCCCTCCTCATCCCGATCACCGGCAATACTTCCCTTCCACTCACCGCCTTCTGCAACAATGCTTACCATGGCACAGTTGTCCTTCAGGCTTTTTCCCCAGCCTGCAATACCGCCAGTATAGTCATTTCCCCTAACCTCACATACCGTATAGCTGCCGCGGACCACAGACTGGCTTTCACCTGCGATTCCTCCTGCATAATCCCCGTCAACAGCAGACACATCTCCATAGTTCTGATTGGAAGCCAAAACCCCGATTCTGGCAGTTCCCGCAATTCCTCCCGCATAATCCTGCTGTACAAGAATATCCCCCTCGTTGCGGCAGCCCCGCACAGATGCCTGGGCATAACGGTTCATATACAAAGATTCTTCTCCATAGGTCTTTATATCCTCCTCCGGGTCCAAATCCAGCTCAATGCCAATGGTTCCCACGATTCCGCCAGCCTGAAAATCTGACAAAATCTGACCCTGATTGGAACAACCTACAATCATACCCTCCGTCAGATCGGATACACTCTCCGAAATATCCTCAAACAAAGGCTCTGTATCATCTGATATTTTATTATGTTCTGTCTCAATCCGTTCTTTGCCTTCTGTAATGATATCCTGCATTTCATCCAGCTGATTGTCCAGACGGGCCTTCTCCTCCCGCAGCTGGTCTTTCCCTGACTTCAGATTATCGGAAAGGTAATCCAGCTCATCATACAGCTGGTCCAGCTGTCCGGTCAGATCCTCGTCCAGCTCATCCACATCATCAAAAAGCCCGTTCTTATATTCTCTTGTCATATCCAGAAGTTCCTTGGAGGCAAGGCGCAGGGCATCCAGATCATCTTCAAAGCTTCGGACCCCCTTCACCACTCCTCTGGCGCCGTCCTCCACCATAATCTGCGTATCCTCTGCAATCTCCCCCGCACAGTCCTGAAGCTGGCTTAGCACCTCATGCAAATACTGAAGGTCTCCCAGGATTCCTTCCTCTTCATCGTAAATATAATCGTCCGGCAGCTGGGTTTCTCCGCCCTGTAAGCTGGCAAGCAGCTCTCTGGCCCGTTTTATATTGCCCTGAAGACGGCTTGCCGCCCGCTCTGCTGACCGGCTTCCCAAATCCAGCTCCATATCAGCCAGAGTCTCGTCAATCAAATCCAGCTGTCTTGCCGCCTGCTCATCAAAATCATCTCTTTTCCCTCTCCGGACATCCTTTTTGCTGCGGGTCAAATCCCGAATCTCTTTTACCACCTCATCCACCCGGTCCAGATTCCCGATGGAAGCATCTGTCGTATTATGCAGCTTCTGAGTCATGGCATCTGTAGTGTCAGAAATCTGATCCACCTGACTGTTGATCCGGTCAAAGGTATCTTCCTCATACAAAATCGTCAAAAACGGCTCCAGCTGTCCAGTGATTCCGCCTACATCCTTGCGGCCTGTGATGGTTCCCTCATTCTCGCACAGCATCAATATTCCACTCTGACGCCCTGCGATTCCTCCAATATTGTAACCTGTATGGCCATATCCGATTTGCCCCGAATTGCCGCATTGGCGGATTGTGCCGGAGGAAAGGCCTGCAATTCCTCCTACATCATTGACCTTTTCTATTACTACTGTATTGTGAAGGCTCTCCCGGTCCACAGAAATATCCTTTCCGGAATCCTCATCCACTCCCTCCGAAGCAGCATTGATCTCCCCCTCATTCCGGCAATCCTGAATCACTCCCACATTTTCTCCGGCAATTCCCCCCACCCGGCGGTTTCCGGTCAGTTCAGCCTGATTCACACAACCTTCAATCAGGCCGGTCTCCTCATTGATTCCGGCAATTCCTCCCAGGTTCTCCAAAGCTTCTCCCATCCCGGTAAAGGTACAGTTCTGGATTGTTCCCTTATTGGTTCCGGCAATTCCTCCGATTCTCTTTCTGCTCCCGTCCGGCTTTAAATCTCCCTGCACATTCAGATTCCGCACTATGGCTTCCTCCTCCAGATAGCGGAACAGCCCCTGATTGGAGCCGGACTGCCGGATGGTAATGCCGCGGATTGTGTGATTATTTCCCTCAAATGTGCCGCCAAATACGGGAATGGGAGAAAATTCCTTTCCCTCAAAATCCAAATCTGCCTCCAGACTTACCGTCCTTCCCTGGGAATGCTGCTCTGCAACACATACCCTGCTAAGCTCCAAAAGCTCTTCCTCTGTCTGTATGACAATCACAGTCTCATCTGCCTGTGCAGGAAACGGCGGGATTGGCACAGACATTATCAGAACTGCCACAGCCATCATCCATGCTGCTCCTCTAGTTCTCCGTCTCATTGTCAGCGCCTCCTTTCATTCCTGCCTCCCTTTTCCTTTTGTTATTTTCCGAATCAGGCTGCAACCCACTCTTTAACGGAAATTCCTGCTCATCCGGCTGCGCTTCCTTTTCTGACAGGAGCTCTCCTCCTTCTGGCCGCGCTTCCTTTCCTGACGGGAATTCTCCCCCTTCTGGCCGCTGACTTCTCTCAGACCGGAATTCTCCCTCACCGGACTGGCAGTCTTCCTCCTGTGAAAATTCTTCCCCTTTTAACAGCATCTCTTCCTTTGCCTGCGGCTCCTCCCCCCGCTTCACTGCCCCGCGGTTAAATTCTGTCCGGTCAATCACCCAGTCAAATACCAGCAGAATCTGCGGAAGCACAGTCATTACAAGAATAATGGACACCAAAGTTCCTGCTCCCAAAGCCTTGCCAAGGGATGCAATAATCGCATTGGAAGTCAGTCTTCCCACAGCAAAACCTGCACAGGTAAGAATCGTGCCGGAGGTAGCCACAGTAGGGAAGGCCTGGTTCAGCGCCTCCACCACCACCTGCTTCCGGTTAGGATTGGTTTTTCGCAAATCCATATACCGGCTGGTAATCACAATGGCATAATCAATGGTTGCCCCCATCTGAATTGCACTTACAATCAAATAGCTTAAGAAAAACATGGTGCCGCCCTTAATGGTCGGAATGGAAAAGTTAATCCAAATACTGCTTTGAATGGTAAGCACCAGCATAATAGGAAGTCCGGCAGACTGAAAGGTAAAGAGCAGGATAATTCCCACGAACAATGCAGTCAGCACACT